>NZ_SOGM01000102.1:0-62335 GCF_004403545.1 Cryobacterium sp. TmT2-59
CGCCCCGGCCGCCGCCCCGGCCGCCGCGACCGCCGCCCCGGCCGCCGCCGCCGGCGCGGTCGCGAGCTCTAATGCTCCCCGGGCCACCTCTTACGCGCCGCTGGAGTATGTCGCCCTCGGCGACTCCTTCACCGCCGGACAGGGCGCCCCACCGTACTCCGACCTGAACTGCCTGCGCAGCCGGTACAAGAGCTACCCGGTCATCACCTCCTTGCTCAGCCCGTATCGCCTGATCGCGAACAAGGCGTGCTCCGGGGCGCGCCTGGCCGACATCCCGGCCCAACTGGTTGGCGTCGGCACCTCAACGAAGCTGGTCACCCTGGCGGTCGGCGGCATCGACGCCGGGTCGACCGAGATCCTTCGGGCCTGCGCCCCGGACCCGGGGAGTGCGGACTGCGTTGGGGCCGTGCAGGCAAGCCAAGCCACCCTGTCCGACCCGGCCTTCGTGGCCGCCCTGGCCGGGACCTATGGCCAGCTCGCGGCGACCCTGCCGAATGCCCGCGTCGCCGTGCTGGGCTATCCGCTGTTGTTCAAGCCCGGGGCCTCCCCCCTGGGCGACCTGGTCAACCAGGGAACCGGAGCGTTGAACCTGGCGATCCAGACGGCCGTCGGGGTCACCCCCGAGCCGGCCGGAGTCGACCGGATTCGCTACGTCAACGTGACTGACGAGTTCGCCGACCATGGAATCGGGTCTCGTGTGCCCTACATCGCCTTCGACCCGTCGAACGTGATGGCACCGAGCAACTTCCACCCGAACGCGCTCGGCAACACCCTCGGTTACTACCGGGCGCTGGCCAACGACGGCGTGCTGCGCCGTTGAGAGCCGCAGGAAGCGCTCGCGGCCGCGCGGCCGCGAGCGCTTCCTGCGTGTCTGCGGACGTCCGACGCCATCCAGGAGACCGGCACCGACGTCACCAGAGGTCGGCTATTTGAAAGTATTACAAGTTAGCGATATGATCAAACTGTGTCGACGACCGGACTGCCCATGGCCCAATTGAAGTCCGAGCTGTTCAAGGCCCTCGGGCATCCGCTGCGCGTGCAGGTACTCGAACAGCTGGTCGAGGGCGAACGCTCGGTCGGCAGCCTGGCCGAGGCGCTCGGCGCGGAGTTGTCGAACCTCTCCCAGCAGCTGGGGGTGCTTCGCCGGGCCGGCGTGGTGCTCACCCGACGCGACGGCAACACGATCTTCTACGCGCTCCGCGACCCCGACGTCGCCGAACTCCTCGCCGTGGCGAAACGGATGCTGGTGTCCACCCTCGAGGACTCCCACGCCCTGCTCCGCACGATCGAGCAGGAATCCCGGTAGCCCGAGTCCCGGAGCCCCAGCCCGAGCCCGAGCCCGAGCCGCGTCCCGCCACGTTGCCACCCGAAGCCAACTCGTGGCGCAGGTTATGGTCGCAGGCGCATGTTCCAGCCTGCGCCCGCGGCCACAACCTGCGCCACGACGCTCGGCGCCCAGCGGATGCCGCGACGCTCGGCGCCAGCGGGTGCCGCGACGCTCGGCGCCAGCGGGTGCCCCGCGGGTGCCGAGACGCTCCCGCGTCGCGCATCCGTCGCCCATCCGTCGTCGTAGTCGTCGCCCGTTCGCCGACATCCGCTCGCGGCGCAGGTTATGGCCGCCGGCGCACGTTCTATCCTGCGCCCGCGACCCCAACCTGCGCCGCGACGCGATGCGTTGGGCGGGTGCCGCGACAGGTGACCGACGGATGCCGTGAAGCGGCGCTTCAGCGCGGCTACAGGTCGTTGCCCGCGTAGGACTGGTTGAAGCTCTTGTTGACCAGGGGGAAGTCCGGCACGATCGTCTCGGCCAGGGCCACCGGCAGGGCCGGCCAGTTGAAGTACGACGGGTCGACGACCTTGATCCGGGTGATCACGCCGTCGGGCCCGAGCTCGAGTCGGTGGCAGATGGTGCCGCGCCAGCCCTCGACCAGGGACAGGCCCGATGCCGCGGGTGACACGGATGCCGCGGATGATGCGGCCACGGGGGTCGAAGTAACGGATGCCGCGGGCGTAGACGCCCCGGACGCCGCGCTGCCGCCCTTCTGCGGTGCCGGGGCCGGCGCCGGGGCCGCGCCGCCGCCCCGGTGCGAGCCGAGCCGCCCGATCAGGTCGATCGCCACGTTGATGGACACCTCGAATTCGCCCGCGCGCACACGGTAGCGGCTGAGCACGTCGCCGCCGGTCTCCGTGACCACGTGGAAGTGCTCGCCGAGGTCGACGAACGGGTGGTCCCGGCGGGCGTCCGTGTCGACGCCGGAGGCACGGGCCACGTAGCCGAGGGTGCCCATCGCCTGCGCCTGGCCGACGGGCAGCGGGGCGGTGCCGGTGAACCGGTCCCGCACGATCGCGTGCCCGAGCGTGATGGCGATGATCTCCTGCACGTCGACGGCGACCCGTGCGAGGTCGGTCGGGTCGGGCAGGGCCAGCACCGAGGCTCCACCGATCGTCAGGCCGCCGCGCAGGAACCGGTGTCCGGTGACGGTCTTGTTGATGCGCAGCAGGGTCTCCCGCAGTCGCTGGGTGTGCGAGTGCACGATGCCGAAACCGACGTCGTTGGCCAGCGAGCCGAGGTCGGAGACGTGGTTGTAGATGCGTTCGAGTTCGAGCAGCAGGGCGCGCAGCATCCGGTCCGGCTCCGACACGTCGATGCCGCGGGCGGCCTCGACGGCCATCACGTAGGCCAGGGTGTGGCCCACGACGGTGTCGCCGGTGATCTGTTCGGCCAGTTCGATGCCATCCTCGGGGCGGCGACCCTCGAAGAGCCGCTCGACGCCGCGGTGCATGTACCACTGCCGGGCTTCCATCCGCACGATGGTCTCGCCCACGACCGAGAAGCGGAAGTGGCCGGGGTCGATGATGCCGGCGTGGATGGGGCCGACCGCGATCTCGTAGACCCCGGGGCCCTCCACCTCGACGAACGGGAACGACTCGGTGTCGGGTTCGAATTCCGGCGTGACCCGCGCCCCGTGCAGCATGGGGTACCAGCCGCGGGGCCAGTGACCGTGGCGCACGAGCCGGTACGGCTGCGGGTGGTCGGCCGGCCGCAGCCCGAACAGGTCGCGCATGCCGCGCTCGAAGTTGCCGGCGGGATAGGACACGTTCGCCAGGCTCGGCACCCAGGCGTCGTCGTAGGGAACCGGCACGACGAGGTCGATCTGCCGCCGCGGGTAGACGGCCACGAAGGAGTACACCACGCGCAACCGGTCGCCGTCGTCGTGGCAGGTGACCATCGCGAGCCGGTTGCCGGTCGACAGCAGGTCGGCGGCTTCGGCCGGGAGCTCGTCCCGGGAGAGCGTGTGCACCTCCGGGCCGTCGCTCAGGGAAGGGTTCGTTGTCGTCATTGGATTCCTCCCAGAACGGCGGCCGCGCGGGCCAGCAGCGTGCCGACCGGCTCGGCGATGAAGGCCACCACGGCCGTGGTCCCGAGGGCCAGGATCAGCGGCAGCCGGGGCCCGTGGGCCGACCGGTCCGGTTCGGCCGGCGGCGCAGCCGGCGCGTCCGGGCCCGCCAGTTCGGCAGGCGCACCGGCTGCACCGGCTGCACCGGCTGCACCGGCCCCGACGGCCGCACCGGCTGCACCGGCCCCGACGGCCGCACCGGCTGCCACGGCCGCACCTGCCGTGACGGATGCCGCGGGCGCGCCGATCGTCATGGTCACCGTCAGCCGGGTGAGGCTCGCGAAGATGACCAGCAGCAGCACGAGGGCGATGCCGACGACGGCGCCCATGCCGGTCGTCCAGCCGGCGATGATGATGCCGACCTCGGAGAAGAAGATGCTGAACGGGGGGAAACCGATCAGGGCGGCCATCGCGATCAGCCAGGGAACGGCCAGCCCGGGGCGCCGCACGAGCAGGGCGCGCACTCCGTCGATCCGGGGGGTGCCCTCGACCTCGAGGATGCGGCCCGAGATGACGAACAGCGTGGCCTTGGTCAGGCCGTGGCCGAGCACGTAGAGCAGCACGGCCGGCAGCGCCGCCGCGCCGATGGCTGCGCCGACGGCCATCATGCCCATATGTTCGATGCTGGAGTAGGCGAGCATCCGTTTGAAGTCGCGCTGCCGGATCAGCAGCGCCGCAGCCACGAAAAGGGAGAGCAGCCCGGCGATGCTGAGCATGATGCGCAGGAAGTCCGGCCCGATCACGGCGTTCGTGATGGTCTGGATGCGCAGGATGGCGTAGAGGGCGACCGCGAGCAGCACGCCGCTCATCAGGCCGGACACCGGGGCGGGTGCCTGGCTGTGCGCGTCGGGAAGCCAGCTGTGCATCGGCGCGAGGCCGGCCTTGGTGGCGAAGCCGAGCACGGCGAGTGCGCCGCCGGCCCGGATCAGCACCGGGTCGAGGGGGAGGCCGGCCTGGCTCAGCACCAGCCAGGAGAGGGTGGGTTCGCCCGTGCCGCGGGAGGCGGCGTAGATCAGCACGATGCCGAGCAGGGCGATGGCGACGCCGACGGAGCCGAGGATGACGTATTTCCAGGCGGCCTCCAGCGACGACCGGGTGCGGTGGTGCCCGACCAGGAAAGCGGTGGTGATGGTGGTGGCTTCGACGGCGGCCCACATCAGGCCGATGTTGTCGGCGAGCACGGCGAGGCTCATCGCGGCCAGGAACACCGAGATCAGGGCGTCGTAGCTGCCGGCGAACCGGGCGGGGGCGGCCGTGGCGTGGCCGAGCCCGCCCCAGGTGGAGACGAGGCCGACCGCGCCGACGACGGTGAGCATGTACGCGGACAGCGCGTCCGCGCGGAGCAGGCCGCCGCCGAGCGTCGGCACCTGGTCGGCCACCACCGCGCTGACGAGCAGGAGTCCGGACCCGAGCACGGCCGCGCTGGAGGCAACCGGGGCGAGCCGGCGGAGCGCGGGGACGGGGACCGCGAGGCTGAGCAGGGCCAGGATGACCGGGACGGCGAGGGGCGTCCAGAGGGCGAATGACATCAGTCGTGCAACTTTCTGAGCTGGTCGATGTCCGTGTTGCCGAACTTATTTCGCATCCGGCCGGCGAAGACGTAGAGGATGACCACGACCAGGAGCACGTCGAGGGAGATGCCGAGCTCGAGGAACAGGGGAACCCCGCCACTGGTCAGGAACGCGACCGTGGCGATGCCGTTGTCCAGCACGAGGAAGCCGATCAGCTGCGACCCGGCCTGCCGCCGGGTGACCAGGAGCAGGAAGCCGATCAGCACCATGGCCAGCCCGATCGGGGCCGCGTGGGCGGACACGCTGCTGTCCCCGGCGAGGAGCCGGCTGGCGACGACGTAGCTGAGGATGGTCAGCAGCGCCACGGTCAACAGACCCGCCGTCGGGTTCAGGCGCGGCGCCTCATCCGTGCGCGTCGTGGCCTGGGTCTCGTGGGCGAGCACCCACGGCAGGCCGATGCCCTTGACCAGCAGCACGAGCACGGAGACGATGATGACCTCGGTCTCGCCCTCCTCCACGCCGATCACGGCGACGAGGGCGGCGAGCGCGAAGCCCTGCACGCTGAGCAGGCGGATTGAGGCGAGCAGGGAGTGCCGCCAGACCATCAGGGCGCTGGTCAGCAGCAGGGCGCCGGTGCAGAGGCCGATCAGCTGGGGGTAGATGGTGTCGAACACGGGATCTCCTAAGCGACCAGGTAGGAGGCGGTGACGGCCAGGAGGGCCAGGGCGAACGATCCCGCCAGCAGCTCGGGCACCCGGAACAGGCGCGCCTTGGCCAGGAACACCTCGCCGACGCTGAGCACGACGCCCAGCGCGAGGATCTTGACCGTGACGGTGACCACGCCGACCAGCAGGCCGAGCGGGGAGAACTCGGTCAGCACCCCCCAGGGGACGATCAGGTTACTGAGCAGCCCGAGCAGCGCGGCCAGTTTGAGCCAGGAGCCCAGCTCGAGCCAGGCCAGGTCCCGCCCGGAGGCCTCCAGCACCATGGCCTCGTGCAGCATGGTCAGTTCCAGGTGGGTGGACGGGTTGTCGACGGGCAGGCGGCTGGTCTCGGCCATGATGGCGATCGCCAGGGCGACCATGGCCAGCAGGCTGACCGGAGAGATGATCACGGCCGGGTTCGCCAGCCGGGTCTCCACGATCAGCGACAGGGTGGACGTGCCGGCCGGGATCGACAGCGCGTACACCGCGAGCAGCAGGGTCGGCTCGACGAGGGCGGCGACGGTCATGTGCCGGCTGGAGCCCATGCCGCCGAACGCGGTACCCGCGTCGAGGCCGACCAGGGCCAGCGCGACCACGCCGATCAGCATCACCGACACGATCACGAACAGGTCGCTGGGGATCAGCGGCAGGGGGAGCGTGCCGACCAGCGGCAGCAGCGCGACCAGCAGCAGGCTCGACACGAGCAGGGTGACCGGACCGGCCGCGAGCATCCAGCTGCTGTCGGCGGCGCGCACCGGGTCCTTGGTGAGGAGTTTCCGCACGTCCCGCCACGGCTGCCAGATGCCGGCGCCCGCGCGCCCCTCGAGCCGGGCCCGAACCTGGCGGATCACGCCGATCAGCAGCGGGGAGAGGAAGACGAAGAGCACCAGCTGGACGAGGGCGATCGCGATCGCCGCGCCGGTCACAGGGACACCACGATCAACACGGACAGCAGGGCGACGAAGGAATAGGACAGGTAACGATGGATGCTGCCGTTCTGGGCGCGTCGGGCCAGAATGCCGAACCGCTGTGCGGCGTTCAGCATCGGGCGGTAGAACCGGGTCTCGATCACGTCGGACACGCTCTGTTCCACGTGCACGCGTTCCACCAGGTAGCGGGATTCGCCGACGTGGGTGACCTCCACGTCGCGGGAGGGCCGGAGCACGTCGTCGAACACGCGCACCAGGGGCTCGGCGTAGGAGGTGGCGGTGTACTGCATCCGCGGCCGCAGCCGTGACCCGCCGCCGGCCCAGGGCAGGGGCGAGGTTCGGGTGGGGTGGCGCCGGGCGGAGGCGAAGAGGGCGATCAGCACCGGGACGAGCAGCAGCGCGGCCAGCACCACGAAGGTCGTCGGGTCCAGCACGGCGTCGATGCCGCGGGCGTCGACGCCGGCCAGGCCGACGGTGCGCACGTCGGGCGCGAAGGCGGGGCCCACGGCCGAGGCGATGGCCACGGCCAGCGGCCCGGGGACCAGGCCGAGCGCGATCACGCCGAGCGCGCCGAGAACGAGCGAGACGCGCATGATCACGGGAACCTCTCGGGCCTGTGTCGCCTTCGGGGAGCGGGGGCGGGCGAGGAATGCGATCCCGTAGGCCTTGACGAAGGTGAGCAGGGCCAGCCCCGCGGTCAGGGCGATCACGGCGACGGCGAGCGGCATGGCCACCGAGGCGGTCACGGAGACG
Source organism: Cryobacterium sp. TmT2-59 (assembly GCF_004403545.1). Taxonomy (NCBI): domain Bacteria; kingdom Bacillati; phylum Actinomycetota; class Actinomycetes; order Micrococcales; family Microbacteriaceae; genus Cryobacterium; species Cryobacterium sp. TmT2-59. The sequence continues at coordinate 7,296 of NZ_SOGM01000102.1, forward strand.
ACCTCTCCGTCGACCCGGGAGCCGTGGATCAGGGCCTGCAGCAGCATCCACTCGGCGACGAACCCGCTGGTGACGGGCAGGGCGGCGGCTCCCATCGCGGCGGCGCCGAAGGTGGCGGCGGTCCACGGCATGCGGCTGCCGAGCCCGCCGAGCCGGTCGAGGTTCATTTCCCCGGTCGAACGGGCGATCGCGCCGGCGCCGAGGAACAGGGTGGCCTTGAACGCGGCGTGGCTGACCATCAGCAGCAGGGCGGCGACGAGGGCCGCGTCGGCCGCGGCCGTGGCGTCGTCCGCGCGCAGCAGCACGGATGCGCCGAGCCCCAGGAACACCAGCCCCATGTTCTCGGTCGTGGAGTAGGCCAGCAGCACCTTGAGGTTGCTGGCCACCGAGGCCTGCAGGATCCCGTAGAGCGCGGACAGCCCGCCGAGGGCCATGATCAGGACGCCCCACCAGGCCGGCCCGTTCGGCAGCAGCCGCACGCAGACGAGGAGGGCGCCGTAGACGCCGATGTTGACCATCGCGCCGCTCATCGCGGCGGCGACGTGGCCGGGTGCCTCGGGCAGAACCCGGGGCACCCAGACGTGCAGGGGCACGAGCTCGGCCTTGCCGCCGAAGCCGAGGAGCAGCAGCACGAACGCGAGGCTCGCCTGCCAGGAGGCGGGGTCGACGGTGGCCAGCCCGGAGAAGCCGGTGCCGCCGGTGGCCGCGGCCAGCACGGCGAAGCCGGCCAGCACGAAGAAGAAGCTCAGCTGAGACATGGCCGAGTACCAGACGATCGCGGAGGCCACCGTGCCGCGGGTCGCGTGGTGGGCCAGCAGCAGCGCCGTCGACCCGAGGGTCATGATCTCCCAGAACAGCAGGAACGAGACGATGTCGGTCGCCGCGGGCACGAGCTGCATCCCGAACAGGAACACGGCCATCGAGACCCATGAGGTGCGGGACGCCGACGCGACCCGGGCGGAGCCGATCCCGAACAGGGAGGCGAGCACGCCGACGGCGGACACGACCATCATCACGAGGCCGCCGAGCCGGTCGGGGGAGAGCACGAGGGGGTCCATCGGCAGGGCGGTGGGAATCGTGAGCGACCCCTCGCCGCCGAACAGGGCGATCGCGCCGGTGACGATTCCGGCGGCCGCGAGGAGGGCGCAGAGGGTGCCGATCACCCGGGAGCGCCAGCGGGTGCCCACGAGCAGTGCGCCCGTGACGGCGAGGGCCAGGAGCAGCACCTGGCCGAGCATCCCGGCTTCGAGGGCCGTCATCGGCCGGTCATCCGTCGGAGCGCCTCGACGATCAGGGCGGGTTCGGGCGGGTTGCCCGGCACGGCCAGGTCGACGTCGATGAAATCGGGCACCGGGCCGGCGATCCCGTACCCCTCGGCGAAGACGCCGCCGGTGAGCGCGCAGTCGCCGACGGCGATCACGAATCGGGGCGTCGGCGTGGCGTCGACCGTGCGCCGGATGGGCTCGATCATGTTGCGGGTCACGGCGCCGGTGATCAGGATCACGTCGGCATGCCGGGGCGACGCGACCAGACGGATGCCGTAGCGCTCGACGTCGTAGACGGGGCCGAACGCGCTCGACACCTCCTGGGCGCAGTCGTTGCAGCCGCCCGCGTTGATGAAGCGCACCTGGATGCTGCCGCCGAAGACCTCGGCGCCGGGGAAGAAGGCGGGGGCGGGCGGGGCCGGTTCGGCGATGCGTCCGCTCTGCCGGATGAGATCGGTCAGCCGTTTGACGCTCAACTCAGGCTCCGTGGCAGGCGACACATCATTACTTCTTTATATACCTATATGGTGAATTTATCAAATAGATTCGGCAGGGACGATTCGGGGTCAGTCTTCGGGCCAGGGGGCGCTGAGAGCGTCCACGGCCGCCGCGGTGAACTCGAGCAGCGAGGTGAGGAGGCCCTCCATGGTGGTCGATCGCAGGAGCGCGATCTGGTCGAGCGGTCCGAGCGGTGAGATGCCGGCGAGCTGCCACGCGGCCGCCGCCGGGTCGTGGGACAGCTCCACGGTCGAGGGCCAGAGCTGGTCGGCGAATTCGCTCGCCAGTGCCAGTGCGCGGCGCACGGCCTGTTCGGCCTGTTCGCGGAGCGGCAGCAGCTCGTCGTCCCAGTCGAGGGGTTCCAGTTCACGCGCGACCGCCTGGGGGTGCGGGTCCTCCTCGAGCCAGTCGAGCACCTCGATGCGCCGCTCGCCCTGGGCGGTGACGGCCACGAAGCCCTCGGCCGCCTCCACCTCCGTGACCTGGGCGACGGTGCCGATCGCGAATCGGCGCTCGCCGCCGCCGACCTCCTGGCCGCGTTCGATCAGCACGACGCCGAACTCGGCGGGCTCCTCGTGCAGGATCCGGCTGAGCATCACCAGGTACCGGTCCTCGAACACCCGCAGCTGCAGCGGCATATAGGGGAACAGGACGGATCCCAGCGGGAACATCGGCAGGATGGTCATCGGGGCGCCGGTCACACTCGCGGGGGCCGCATCAGGTCGTGACCTCGTCCGGGCTGCCGCCGGTGCTGCCGCTCGGGCCCACCCGGCGGGCGGTGCGCTCCAGCAGCGGGGTGACCCGGTAGGGGATCAGCTCGCCCATCGCGAGGGAGGTCTCGGTGCGGTCGACGCCCTCGCAGGCCAGGATGGTGCCGTCGATGCGGAACAGGTCGTCGGCATCCGTGCAGACCACGCGCACGAGCAGGTCGGTCGAGCCGCTCATTCCGTAGGCCTGCACGATCTCGGGGATCTGGGCGAGCTCGGCGACGATCTGGGTCAGCCGCTTCTGCTGCACGTGCACCTCGATGAAAGCCGTCAGCGGGTAGCCCAGGGCGACCGGGTTGACGCGGCGGTCGAAGGACAGGAAGGCGTTGGACTCCTCGAGCCGGGCCATCCGGGCCTGCACCGTGTTGCGGGAGAGATGGAGCTGCTGGGCCAGCGCGACGAAGGTGCTGCGCGGGTCCGTGCAGAGGGCTCGGAGCAGCTGCAGGTCGACTTTGTCCAGACTGTGCATAATGCTCGACGGTAGCACGCGAGCGGCCCCCTGAATAGGGCAGAATGCTCAATATTTTTGGACATGGTTGTGCCCTGTGTCGCCTGACCGTACGCTCTCTACAACTTCGGCAACGACGCTGGGAGCGGCCATTATGCTCGACATCCTCGCGGGAGACATTCCCGCCACTTTTCTGCAACTCGTGACGCCGGACGGCGTTCGGCAGCCCGATGACCGGCTGGATCCGTGGGTCGAGGACGTGACCGGGGCGCACCTGGTCGCCCTCTACCAGGACATGGTCGTTGTGCGCCGCATCGACGCCGAGGCCACCGCGCTGCAGCGCCAGGGCGAGCTCGGCCTGTGGCCGCCGCTGCTGGGCCAGGAGGCCGCGCAGGTCGGCTCGGCCCGCGCGCTCCGGCCCGACGACTTCGTGTTCCCAAGCTACCGCGAGAACGCGGTGGCGTACTGCCGGGGCGTGGCGCCGGCCGACATCGTGCGGGTGTGGCGGGGCAATGCGCAGTCCGGCTGGGACCCGTACGCCTTCGGGATGGCGACGCCGAACATCATCATCGGCGCCCAGACCCTGCACGCGACGGGCTGGGCCATGGGCGCCCTGGCCGACGGGGTCGACTCGGTCGCGGTGACCTACTTCGGTGACGGGGCGACCAGCCAGGGGGATGTCAACGAGGCGCTCGTCTTCGCGGCCAGCTTCCAGGCGCCGGTGGTGTTCTTCTGCCAGAACAACCAGTGGGCGATCTCCGAACCGGTCGGGGTGCAGGCCCGGGTCAGCATCGCCGACCGGGCGCCCGGTTTCGGCATTCCCAGCCTCCGGGTCGACGGCAACGACGTCCTCGCCGTGATGGCCGCCACCCGGATCGCCCTGGACCGCGCCCGCACCGGCGGCGGCCCCACCTTCATCGAGGCCGTCACCTACCGGATGGGGCCGCACACGACGGCCGACGATCCCACCCGCTACCGCCCCGCCGGCCAACTCGAGGAGTGGGCGGCGAAGGACCCGATCCTGCGCCTGCGGTTGCTGCTCGACGGGCTCGGCCTGCTCACCCCGGAGGTCGAGGAGCAGACCAGGGCCCGGGCGGATGCCACGGCCGCCGTACTCCGCGCCGGCTGCATCGACATGCCCGACCCGGAGCCGCTGAGCGTGCTCGCCCACGTCTACACCACCCCCCACGCGGCCCTGGACGGCCAGCGCGCGAACTACGCCGCCTACCTGGCCGGCTTCGAGCAGACCAGCAGTGACTCCACCGGAGGGAAGGCCTGATGACCATGACGACCATAGTGAGACCTTCCCCGTCCGTGGCCGGCCCGGCACCGACATCCGTGCCCCTGGCCACGCCGGTGCCGCTGACCGGCACGACCACCCTGACCCTGGCCAAGGCGATCAACGCCGGCCTCCGCCAGGCGATGCTCGACGACCCCAAGGTGGTGCTGCTCGGCGAGGACATCGGCACGCTCGGCGGCGTGTTCCGGGTGACCAGCGACCTGCTGGCCGAATTCGGCAAGCGCCGGGTCGTCGACACCCCGCTGGCGGAGTCCGCGATCATCGGCACCGCGGTCGGGCTCGCCTACCGCGGCTACCGCCCGGTCTGCGAGATCCAGTTCGACGGCTTCATCTTCCCCGGCTTCGACCAGATCGTCAGCCAGGTCGCCCGCATCCACTACCGCACCCAGGGCGCGGTGCGGATGCCGATCACCATCCGGGTGCCGTTCGGCGGCGGCATCGGCGCAGCCGAGCACCACTCCGAGTCGCCGGAGGCGTACTTCACCCATACCTCGGGGCTGCGCGTGGTCGCCGTCTCCAACCCGCAGGACGCCTACAGCCTGATCCGCCAGGCGATCGCCTCCGACGACCCGGTGCTCTACTTCGAGCCCAAGCGCCGCTACCACGTGCCCGGCGCGGTGTCGCCGGAGCTCGGCGCCCCGATGGAGAGCGCCCGGGTCGTGACGCCCGGCACCGACGTCACGCTCCTCGCCTACGGCGCGCTCGTGGCCACCGCGACGGATGCCGCGATCGCCGCGTCCGACGAGGGCGTGTCGATCGAGGTGATCGACCTGCGCTCGCTGTCGCCGGTCGACTACGCCACGGTCGAGGCCTCCGTGCGGAAGACCGGCCGGCTCGTCGTCACCCACGAGGCGGCGCGCACGGGAGGGCTGGGCGGCGAGATCGTGGCCGTCGTCACCGAGCGCTGCTTCGAGTACCTCGAGGCGGCCCCGGTGCGGGTGACCGGCTTCGACATCCCCTATCCGCCGGCGAAGCTGGAAAGCCACCACCTGCCCGACCTCGACCGCATGCTCGACGGCGTCGACCGTGCCCTGGGGAGACGACGATGATCAAGGTGTTCCGGCTGCCCGACCTGGGCGAGGGCCTGACCGAATCCGAGATCGTGGCCTGGCGAATCGCGCCGGGCGACACGGTCGAGCTCAACCAGCTGATCGCCGACGTCGAGACCGCGAAGGCCGTCGTCGAACTCCCGTCCCCGTTCGCGGGCGTGGTGTCCGAGCTGCACCAGCAGCCCGGCACGGTCGTGCACGTGGGGGAGCCGATCGTCTCGTTCGAGGTGGCGGGCGCGGAGGCTGCCAGCTCCGCGTCGTCCTCGCGCGAGGAGGGCGAGGCGCAGGGGCGGCAAGCGAACCTGGTCGGGTACGGGCCCGCCGTCGAGCGCGGCGGGCGGCCGCAGCGGCGGGCGCGGGCCGGGGCGACGGATGCGACGGGCGTGGTCCCGGGGACGGCTGCGCCCGACGCGGGGGCGCCCGGGGTGGCAGTACCCGGGGTGGCAGCACACGGGGTGGCTGCGCCCGACGCGGCTGCATCCGACGCGGGAGCACGCGTGGCGGCAGCACCCGACCCGGCAGCGTCCGGGGCGGCAGCATCCGCTGTGCCGGTGCCCGACGTCGCGGCCCCTGACGTGCCGAGCCGGTCTGTCTCTGCGTCAGCCTCTGCCTCCCTCGCAACCGTGTCTGACTCGCCGTCGCCCGTCTCAGGGGAGCGTCCGCGCTCCACGCCACCTGTCCGCGCCCTCGCCCGAAGCCTGGGCGTCGACCTCACCCGGGTGACCGGGACCGGCCCGACCGGGCTGATCACCCGGGAGGACGTGGAGGCGTGGGCCGAACCGGCGCGCGCGGTGCCGGCCGAGGCCGCACAGTCGCGAGCCGAACCGGCCGCGCCGCCGGCGGCATCCGTTCCGGGTGCCCGGGAATCCCGCAGCCCGATCCGCAGCGTGCGCAAGCACACGGCCGAGGCTATGGTGCGCAGTGCGTTCACCGCGCCGCACGCGACCGAGTTCCTGACCGTGGATGTGACCCCGACGGTCGAACTGATCGAGGTGCTCAAACGTGACCGCTCCTTCGCGGGCGCACGCATCGGCATCCTCGCCGTCGTCGCGAAGGCGCTCTGCCTCGCGGTGGCGCGCACGCCCGAGGTCAACACCCGCTGGGACGAGGCCGCCGCCGAGATCGTGCAGTTCCACTACGTGAACCTCGGCATCGCGGCCGCCACGCCGCGGGGACTATTGGTGCCCACGATCACGGATGCCGACCGGCTCAGCCTGGCCGATCTGGCCGCGGCGCTCGCCGAGCTGACCGCGGCCGCCCGGGCGGGCACCACCAGCCCGGCTGCCCTGCGCGGCGGCACCCTCTCGATCACCAACATCGGCTTCTTCGGGATCGACGCCGGAACGCCCATCCTGCCGCCGGGGGAGGCCGTGATCCTGGCGATCGGGGCGATCCGCCCGCGGCCGTGGGAGTACCGCGGCGAGATCGCGCTGCGGCAGGTGATGACGCTGAGCCTGTCCTTCGACCACCGCCTGGTCGACGGCGAGCAGGGCGCCCGGTTCCTGACCGACATCGCCGGCATCCTCGCCAACCCCGGCCTGGCCCTTACCCTGCTCTAGCCGGCCCCGCCCCTAACGAATTCGACGGAGATTTTGCTCCCACGAGGCCAAAAATGGCCCAAAACGTCGTTTGCCCTCAAAATCTCCGTCGAATTGGTGAGGACGGGCCTGCGGGACCGGGCGGCCCACCGGACGACGGGGAGACCGGCTACTCGGCCGCGTGCACGGACGCCGCCTCGACCAGGGAGTGAGGCGATCGTGTCGATCGCGTAGGCGGCCCGGATCGTGGCCCGCTCGGCGGCCTGGTCCGGGTATTTGCCGGTGCGAACCTGCACCGTGGTCGCGCCGGCCGCGTTGCCCATCGCGATGTCGGTGGTTGCGTCGTCGCCGACGACCCACACCTCGTTCGGCTGGGCCCCGGCCGATTCCGCGGCGAGCCGGAGAAAATCCTGGGAAGGCTTGCCGAGCAGCACGGCCGTCGACCCGCTCGCGTATTCGAGGGCGGCCACGATCGCGCCGGTATCCAGATGGTCACCGTCGGCCCGTCTGGAGTAGCGTCCCCGTTGCAGGGCGACGAGTTCGGCTCCCGCCCGAATGGCCCGGAACGCCCCATCGAGCACGGGGTAGCTGAGCGTGTCCCGCGCGTCGCCCACGATCACATGGGTGATCGGGTGGTCACCCTCCCGCATGAACGGGGCGAATGTCTCCCGGAGCGCGCCCGACACCACCGGCAGCACATTGGCCTCGCTCCCGAACGCGGCGAGGCAGCGCCGGGCCGCCGTCACGGGGGTGAACAGTTCCGTGGCACGCACGTCGACGCCGCGGGCGTGCAGGTCGGACAGGATCAGCGCCTCCGGCCTCGAATCCGTATTGGTCAGAAAACGGATGACGCAACCCAGCTCCCTGAGACCGCTAATCGCCTCGGCCGCCCCGTCGACGGTTGCGCCGGCGGAGTAGATCGTGCCGTCGAGGTCGCACAGAATGGTTTCTCCGGAAGTGTCCACGCCTCAGTGTGACCCGACTCTCCCGGTTTCGGCTACGGGCGGGACCCGGCACGGTGCGAACCAATTCGACGGAGATTTTGCTCCCACAGTGCGCACAACGGGCGAATACGCCGTTTTGACCCAAAATCTCCGTCGAATTGGTTCGGCGGGACGGGGTGCAAGACTGGGCGCGGGACTGGGCGCGGGACTGGGTGCAAGACGGAGCGCGGGACGGGGTGCAAGACTGAGCGCGGGATGGGTGCAGGACTGGCAACGGGGCGGGCGGCGTCGCGCCTTGACCGGGTCCGACGGGCCGGGCAGAGTGGGGGCATGAAAGAATCGGGCACCCTCCTGACCCCTGCCGACACCGAGCCCGTGCTCTCCGGCGGCGCCTTCGTGCACCTGGACGGCGCTCTGCACGGGTCGTTCACCACGGCGGACTTCGCCTCAGCCGTGCGCGTGCTCGACCAGGTGGCCGAGGCAGCGGATGCGCTGAGTCACCACCCGGATGTGCGCCTCGGCTACGGCCGGGTCACCTTCCGGCTCTCCTCCCACGACGCGGGCGGCGTGACCGACCGCGACCTGAGGCTCGCGCTGCGCATCCAGGAGATCGCCGACGCGCAGGACGCCGAACGAGCCCGCTTCATGCCGGCTCGCTACGACGTGGCCATCGACTGCACCGACGCGGATGCGATCCGACCCTTCTGGCGGGTCGGGCTCGGTTACGTGGAGTCGTACCGCGACGGCGAGATAGACCTCGCCGACCCCCACGGGCAGGGACCCGGCGTCTGGTTCCAGAGCATGGAGATCGCGCGCACGGAACGCAACCGGATCCACCTCGACGTGTACGTCCCCACCAGCGAGGCCGAGGCGCGGGTGCAGGCGGTCATCGACGTCGGCGGCGATCTGCTCACGGCCGAGCACGCCCCCGACTGGTGGGTGCTCGCCGACCCGGAGGGCAACGAACTCTGCGTCTGCACCTCCGACACGTAACACCAGCGCCTCCGACACGCGGCACCTCCGACGCCGAGTCGAGCGCGGGTGCTGCGCCGTTCCGCGCGCGGCGTGACACGCGCGCAGCGGCGCAGCACCCGCGAAGCCCGCGGCCGAGCCCACGCGGCTGCGACGTGCGGGCGCGCGCCCCTCAGGACGCGCCCAGCGCCGCCAGCGCCATTTCCTCCAGCAGCGGCCGCACCGCGCCGCTCGGGGAGGCTGGCAGGGTGTGCGGGGTCGAATTGAGCAGACCGAAGGTCGCCTGGGCACGGATGCGCAACAGCGCGGCATCCACCCCCGGATGCACCTGCCCGAGCACCGACACCCACAGCTCCACGTAGGCGCGCTGCAGGGCCCGCACCCGGTGCCGGTCGCCGGTGGCCAGGCTGTCCAGATCCCGGTCCTGCACCCGGATCACGTCGGGGTTCGACAGGGCGAAGTCGGTGTGGAACCGCACCAGCTCGCGCAGGGCCGCCGCGGCATCCGGGGCGCGATCGATCACCTGCCGGCCGCCGGCGACGAGCGTCTCGCTGACCTCCACCAGGAGCGCGGCGAGCACGGCCGGCTTGCCGCTGAAGTGCCGGTACACGGCCGGGCCGCTCACCCCGACGGCCGCCCCGAGATCCTCGATCGAGACCCCGTTGTACCCCGACCGCGCGAACAGGGTCGCGGCCGCCCCCAGCAGCGCCTGCCGCCGGTCGGCCTTGGCGCGGCTGCGCGGCGTCGGCGCGGCTTCGGCTGCGGTCTGAAGCGCACCCTCCGGCGCCGCCTCGGCTCGGCCCTCGCTCGCAACCTCGGGCATCGGCGGTCCTTCCGGCGAACTCTGGACTTCTCAGTTACGAACGGCTAACCTGAATTTTCGGTTAGTAATCACTAACTGTAACGCTCGCACGCTCGAACGGGAAGCTGTCGATGGAGACACTCGTGAGTCGGATCGACGGCGCCGCCGCGGCCGAGAACGCCGCCGCCCAGCGGGAGCTCGTCGCCGACCTGCGCCGCCGCCTCGAGGTCGTGGCGCGCGGCGGCCCGGAGGCCTCCCGGCAGCGCCACCTCGCCCGCGGCAAGCTGCTCCCGCGCGAGCGCATCGACCGCCTCCTCGACGTGGGCAGCCCGTTCCTCGAACTCTGCCCGCTCGCCGCCACCGGCCTCTACGGCGACGAGAGCCCCGGGGCCGGGATCATCACCGGGATCGGCCTGATCCACGGCCGCCACGTGCTCGTCATCTCCAACGACGCCACCGTCAAGGGCGGAACCTACTACCCGATGACGGTCAAGAAGCACCTCCGCGCCCAGGAGGTCGCCTTCGAGAACCGGCTCCCGTGCGTCTACCTGGTCGACTCCGGCGGGGCCTTCCTGCCCCTACAGGACGAGGTCTTCCCAGACAAAGAGCACTTCGGCCGCATCTTCTTCAACCAGGCACGGATGTCCGCGGCCAAGATCCCGCAAATTGCCGCCGTGCTGGGCTCCTGCACCGCCGGCGGCGCCTATGTGCCGGCGATGAGCGACGAGACCGTGATCGTGCGGGGCCAGGGCACCATCTTCCTCGGCGGCCCGCCGCTCGTGAAGGCCGCGATCGGCGAGATCGTCACGGCCGAGGAACTCGGCGGGGGAGACCTGCACGCCCGCACCTCCGGCGTGACCGACCACCTCGCCGAGAACGACGAGCACGCCCTCCAGATCGTGCGCGACATCGTCGCCACCCTGCCTCGCCCGCTCGCCCCGGCCTGGGACATCCTCCCGTCGCGCGCCCCGGTCGCCGACGAGGCCGAGCTCTACGCCGCCGTGCCGGTCGACGTGCAGGCCCGCTACGACGTGCACGAGGTGATCGCCCGGCTCGTCGACGGCAGCGAGTTCCACGAATTCAAGCGCGACTACGGCACCACCCTGATCACCGGCTTCGCGCACCTGCACGGGCACCCGGTGGGCATCGTCGCCAACAACGGCGTCCTGTTCTCCGAATCCGCCCTCAAGGGCGCCCACTTCATCGAACTCTGCGATCAGCGCGGCATCCCGCTGATCTTCCTGCAGAACATCTCCGGTTTCATGGTCGGCAAGGACTATGAGGCCGGCGGCATCGCCAAGCACGGCGCCAAGATGGTGACCGCCGTCGCCACCGCCCGGGTGCCCAAGCTCACGGTCGTGATCGGCGGCTCGTTCGGCGCCGGCAACTACTCCATGTGCGGCCGCGCCTACTCTCCGCGCTTCCTCTGGATGTGGCCGGGCAGCCGCATCTCCGTGATGGGCGGCCCGCAGGCCGCCTCCGTGCTCGCCACCGTGAAGCGGGAGCAGCTCGAGGGCGCCGGGCAGGAGTGGGCGGCCGCCGACGAGGCCGCGTTCCGGGCGCCGATCGCCGAGAAGTACGACCACCAGGGCAGTCCCTATTACTCGACCGCCCGGCTCTGGGACGACGGTGTGATCGACCCGGCGGACACCCGCACGGTGCTCGGCCTCGCCCTCGGCGTCGTGTCCCGCGCCCCCCTGCCCGAGACCGCCTTCGGTCTCTTCCGGATGTGAGGACACCATGACAGCCTTCGACACCGTGCTGGTGGCCAACCGCGGCGAAATCGCCTGCCGCATCATCCGCACGCTCCGCACCCTCGGCATCCGTTCGGTCGCCGTGTACAGCGACGCCGACCGCGGCGCCCGGCATGTGATGCTGGCGGATGCCGCGGTGCGGCTCGGTCCGGCCAGCGCCCGGCTGAGCTACCTCGACCAGGATGCCGTCCTGGCCGCCGCCCGGGCCACCGGCGCCCAGGCCATCCACCCCGGTTACGGTTTCCTGAGCGAGAACGTCTCATTCGCGGAGGCCTGCGCCGCGGCGGGCGTCGTGTTCATCGGGCCGAGCGCGCACGCCCTCCGCGTGATGGGCGACAAGATCCGGTCGAAGAACCACGTCGCCGCCTCCGGGGTCAGCGTCATCCCCGGCGTCTCCGTGCCCGGCCAGACCGACGAGCAGCTGATCGGCGCGGCCCCGGGGATCGGCTACCCGATGCTGATCAAACCGTCGGCCGGCGGCGGCGGCAAGGGCATGCACCTGGTCGAGCGCCCCGACGACCTGCCCGCGGCGCTCGTGGCCGCGAGACGGGTCGCGGCGAGCGCGTTCGGCGACGACACCCTCCTGATCGAGCGCTTCGTGCCTGCACCCCGGCACATCGAGGTGCAGGTGCTGGCGGACACGCACGGCCGGGTGATCCACCTCGGCGAGCGCGAGTGCTCGCTGCAGCGCCGGCACCAGAAGGTGATCGAGGAGGCGCCGTCGCCGTTGCTGGACCCGGGCACCCGGGCGCGGATCGGTGAGGCCGCCTGCGCGGCCGCCCGCAGCGTGGGGTACACCGGGGCCGGCACGGTCGAGTTCCTGGTCTCCGACGCGGCCCCGGAGGAGTTCTTCTTCATGGAGATGAACACCCGGCTGCAGGTGGAGCACCCGGTCACAGAGATGGTCACCGGGATCGACCTCGTCGAGTGGCAGCTGCGCGTGGCCGCGGGGGAGGCGCTCGCCCACGCCCAGGCCGACGTGGTGCTGGCCGGCCACGCGATCGAGGCCCGGGTGTACGCCGAGAACCCCGAGCGCGGCTTCCTGCCGGCGACCGGTTGCGTGCTCGCGCTGCGGGAGGCGACCGGCGAGGGCATCCGGGTGGACAGCGCGCTCGTCCCCGGCCTGCGGATCTCCGCCGACTACGACCCCATGCTGGCCAAGGTGATCGCCTGGGGAGCCGACCGGGCCCAGGCGCTCGCCCGGCTCGACCGGGCGCTCGCCGAGACCCTCGTGCTCGGCGTGAGCACCAACCTCGAATACCTGCGGCTGCTCGTGCAGGACCCGGACGTGCAGGCCGGGCGCCTCGACACCGGCCTGATCGAGCGCCGGCTGCCCGGCCTGCCCTTCCGCGGCGTCGACGACCACGTGCTGGTCGCCGCGGCGCTGGTCCTGCACGGGCAGGCCTGGGCGGCGGCGGAGTCGGACGCGATGCCGGCAGCCGACCCGGTCTGGTCCCGGCCGACCGGCTGGCGGATGGGCCCGCCCCGGCCGACCCACTACACCCTGGCCACGAGCGCGATCGACCGGGTCACCGTCGGCGTGCAGGGCTCGCCGAGCGCGGCATCCGTCGTGATCGGTGACCGGATGCCCGTGGCCGCGAGCCTCACCGACGCGAACCGGCCCAGGGCCGTCAGCGTCGAGGTCGACGGGGTGCTGCAGGTGCTCGACATCGTGTCCGACATGGCCCCGGATCTCGGGTCCGGCGGCCGCCGGCTGTGGATCGGCAGCTCGGGTTTCTCGGTCTCGCTTCTGCACCTGACCGGCGCCGAGCTCCAGGCCGAACGGCTGGCCGGCCGCGACCTGGCCCCGGGAGCGGTCAGCCCCGAGGTGCGCTCGCCCATGCCGGGAACCGTCGTCGCCGTGCACGCCGCGACGGGGGACCTCGTCGCCGTGGGGCAGGCCATCCTCACCGTGGAGGCCATGAAGATGGAACACCGCCTCACCGCGCTGATCGCGGGGCTGGTCACCGTCACCTTCAAACCCGGCGACCTGGTCAAGCTCGACCAGGTCGTCGCCACCATCATCAGCCCAGACACTGACAGCCCAGACAGGGGAGCATCATCGTGAGTTCCGAACTGACCCAGGACCAGCAGCGTCTCAGCAACGACGTGCGCGACTTCGCCGATACCGTCGTCGCGCCCGCCGCCTACGAATACGACACCAAACGGAGCCTGCCCTACGGCATCATCGCCCAGATGGGCGAGCTGGGCCTGTTCGGGCTGCCGTTCCCGGTGCAGTACGGCGGCCAGGGCAAGGACTACTTCTCGCTCTGCCTCGCCGTCGAGCAGCTCGCCCGCGTCGACCAGAGCATCGCGGTCACCCTCGAGGCCGGCGTCGGCCTGGGCATTATGCCCGTCTACCGCCGCGGCACCGAGGCGCAGAAGCAGGAATGGGTGCCGCAGCTGGCCGCGGGGCGCGCGCTCGCCGCGTTCGGCCTGACCGAGGCGGATGCCGGCTCCGACGCCGCGGGCACCAAGACCACGGCCGAGCTGGTCGGCGGGCAGTGGGTCATCAACGGTACCAAGCAGTTCATTACCAACTCCGGCTCCGAGATCACCCGGCTGGTCACGGTCACCGCCGTCACGGGGGAGTCCCGGCGGCCCGGCGGCTCGGTCAAGAAGGAGCTCACGGCCATCCTCGTGCCCACCCCGACGCCGGGCTTCACCGCGCTGCCCGCCTACGACAAGGTCGGCTGGCACACCTCCGACACGCACCCGCTCGTGTTCGAGGACGTGCGGGTGCCCGAGGCCAACCTGCTCGGCGAGCGCGGCCGCGGGTTCGCCAACTTCGTGCAGACCCTCGACGAGGGCCGCGTCGCCTTCGCCGCGCTCTGCACCGGTGCGGCGCAGGGCTGCCTGGAGGAGGCCATCCGTTACGCCAACAGCCGCAACGTCTTCGGCAAGTCGATCGGGTCCAACCAGCACATCGCGTTCAAGATCGCACGGATGCAGGCGCGCGTGCACACGGCCCGGCTCGCCTACTATGACGCCGCGCAGAAAATGGTGCACGGGCACCCCTTCAAAATGGAGGCGTCGATTGCCAAGATGGTGGGCAGCGAGGCCGCCATGGACAACGCGCGCGATGCGACGCAGATCTTCGGCGGCTACGGCTTCCTGAACGAGAACCCGGTGGCCCGGCACTACCGCGACTCCAAGGTTCTCGAGCTGGGCGAGGGCACCACCGAGGTGCAGCTGATGGTCATCTCCCGGGCCCTCGGCTTCACCGGATAGGAGGAGGGCATGAACGAGGACGGCTTCAGCGAGGGCGGCGTGCTCGCGGGCGGTGTCACCGACGCCGGCGACAACGACGACGGCCGCGCCGACGAACGGCGCACGATCGAGCAGCGCGGGTTGTACTACGAGGAGTTCGACCTGGCGGCGCGTTACCTGCACCGCCCGGGCCGCACGGTCACCGAGGCCGACAACGTGCTGTTCACCACCCTGACGATGAACACGCAGTCGCTGCACCTGGATGCCGCGTGGGCCGCCACCCAGCCGTTCGGCCGGCGCCTGGTCAACTCGATGTTCACCCTGTCGACCCTGGTCGGCAGTTCTGTGGCGCAGCTGACCCAGGGCACGATCGTCGCGAACCTCGGGTTCGGCGAGGTGACCTTCCCGCATCCGTTGTTCCACGGGGACACCCTCTATTCCGAGACGGTGGTGACCGGGCGGCGCCTGTCGGCGTCGCGGCCCGGGCAGGGCCTCGTCACGCTCAGCCACACCGGGCGCAACCAGCGCGGGGACGTGGTGGCCACGGCCGTGCGCACGGTGCTGGTCTGGTGTCAGGTGGCAGCGTCATGAGCTTCGACCTGGGGCCGGCGCTGCTCTTCTGCCCCGCCGACCGGCCCGACCGGTACCGCAAGGCCGCCGACCGGGCGGATGCCGTGATCCTCGACCTCGAGGACGCCCTCCTGCCCTCGAACCGGGCCAGGGCCCGCGGGCTGCTGGTCGGGCATCCGCTCGACCCGAACCGCACCATCGTGCGGGTCAACCCGGTCGGCACCCCCGACTTCGCCCTCGACCTCGACGCGCTCGACGAGACGATGTACCGCTACGTCATGGTGCCCAAGACCGTCAGCGCCGCCGAGCTCGAGGCGCTGGCCCGGTTCGAGGTGATCGCGCTCTGCGAGACCGCGACCGGGGTGCTCGCGGCCCCGTCGATCGCGGCCGCGCCGAACGTGGTCGCCCTGATGTGGGGCGCCGACGACCTGGTGGCCTCGCTCGGCGGCAGTTCCAGCCGGTTCGCGGACGGCAGCTACCGGGCCGTCGCCCGCCACGCCCGGTCCGCCGTGCTGCTGGCGGCCGGGGCGCACGGGAAGGCCGCGGTCGACGGCGTGTTCCTGGCCATCCCCGACCTGGCCGGGCTGACCGCCGAGGTCGACGATGCCGTGGCGAGCGGGTTCCGGGCCACGGCCTGCATCCACCCCAGCCAGGTGGGCGTCATCCGCGACGCCTACCGGCCCGCGCCCGCGGAGGTCGCGGCGGCCTGGGCGATCCTGGAGGCGGCGGCCGGTGAGGAGGGCGTGTTCGCCTACCAGGGCCGCATGGTCGACGCGCCGCTGCTCCGCCACGCGGAGGCCGTGCTGCGCCGCGCGGAAGTCATCCCGCCGGGCCTCGACCAGCCCCCGACCGAAGCCACCGACTAACGCCGCTCGCCGCCGCCCTCGCCGAGCGCCGCCCGCCACCGTCAGCAACGTTCGCCCGCCGTCCGCCGCCCTTGCCGAGCGAGCACTGCGCCGAACCAATTCGACGGAGATTTTGCGTTAAAACACGTTTTGAGGGCGTCCGGCACCGGTTTTGGGCAAAATCTCCGTCGAATTCGCACAGGCGGCTCGGGGATGTTGCGGCAGGCAGCGCCTCGGAACCGCGGGGGATCGTTCCCCATCGTCTACGGGCGTGGGGACATCCGTCTACGCGGCGTTGCTTTCGAGCGCCTTCTCGATCGCGCCGACGATCTCCTCGGATTCCGGCTCCACGGTCGAGGCGAACCGGTCGACGATCTCGCCCTGGGCGTTCACCAGGAACTTTTCGAAGTTCCACTTGATCAGGCCGGGAAGCAGGCCGGTCTTGAACTTCGTCAGCTGAGCGTAGAGCGGGTGCTGGTGCTTGCCGCGCACGTCGACCTTCACGGTCAGCGGGAAAGTGACGCCGAAGTTCAGCTGGCAGAACGACTCGATGTCCGAGTCGGTTCCGGGTTCCTGGCCCATGAACTGGTTGCAGGGGAGGCCCAGCACGACGAGTCCGTCGTCGTTGTACTTCTCGTAGAGCGCTTCCAGGCCCGCGTACTGCGGGGTGAACCCGCACTTGGAGGCGACGTTCACGACCAGAACCGTCTTGCCCCTGAACTGGCCGAACGTCGTTTCCGTGCCGTCGATGAGGGTGAGCGGGGTCGAGTAGAGCTCTGAAGCTGACATGCGTCGACCGTAGCGCGGGCTGCTTCGAGAAGGCTGGGCGGCGACCGGCGGGGGGTCGCATCCGGTTGCGGTAGAATGGGCAGTCATGAGCAGCATGCGTGCCCTCTCGACCCCAGTGTCGGTGACTGCACGACCCTGATGCCATTGCCTTCGGGCGCAGCCTGCCCGTGCGGGCACCCGAATCCCAACTTTGCACCACCCGTTCACAGGGCCGATGATCGGCCCAACTAGCGAGATGCCGCCTGACACGCGCGCAGTCTCACCCTGAGAAATGAGTTTCATTGACCAAGCACCAGCTTGACCTGTCCACGCCGCCGTCCCTTCCCCGTCGCGGCCTGCGCATCACCCCGCTCGGCGGACTGGGCGAAATCGGCCGCAACATGACGGTCTTCGAGCACAAGGGCAAGCTCCTGATCGTGGACTGCGGAGTGCTGTTCCCCGAGGAGACCCAGCCCGGCATCAACGTGATCCTGCCCGACTTCTCCTCCATCCGTGACCGCCTGCAGGACATCGAGGCGATCGTGCTCACGCACGGCCACGAGGACCACATCGGCGGGGTGCCGTACCTGCTCCGCGAGCGCAAGGACATCCCGATCATCGGCTCGAAGCTGACGCTCGCGTTCGTCACCGCCAAGCTGGAAGAACACCGCATCACACCCCGCCTGATCGAGGTCAAGGAAGGCCAGCGCCGCAAGGCCGGACCGTTCGACCTCGAGTTCCTCGCGGTGAACCACTCCATCCCCGACGGCCTCGCCGTCGCCATCCGCACCGAGGCCGGCCTCGTGCTCGTCACCGGCGACTTCAAGATGGACCAGTTCCCCCTCGACAACCGCCTCACCGACCTCCCCGGCTTCGCCCGGCTCGGTGAAGAGGGCGTCGACCTGTTCATGACCGACTCAACCAACGCCGAGGTTCCCGGATTCACGGTGACCGAGGAGGACATCCGTCCGGCCATCGACGCCGTCTTCCGCACCGCGCCGCGCCGCATCATCGTCTCGAGCTTCGCCAGCCACGTGCACCGCATCCAGCAGGTCATCGACGCCGCCGCCCGGCACAACCGCAAGGTGGCCTTCGTCGGCCGCTCGATGGTGCGCAACATGGGCATCGCCGAGAAGCTGGGCTTCCTCCAGGTGCCCAAGGGCCTGATCGTCGACGTCAAGGCGTTCGACCGGATGAAGGACGACAAGGTCGTTCTCATCTGCACCGGCTCGCAGGGTGAGCCGATGGCCGCCCTGGCCCGGATGGCGAACCGCGAGCACGTGATCAAGATCGGCGAGGGCGACACCGTGCTCCTGGCGAGCTCCCTGATCCCCGGCAACGAGAACTCGATCTACCGGGTCATCAACGGCCTCACCCGCTGGGGTGCCAACGTCGTGCACAAGGGCAACGCCAAGGTGCACGTCTCCGGCCACGCCTCCGCCGGCGAGCTCGTCTACTGCTACAACATCGTCAAGCCCAAGAACGTCATCCCGTACCACGGCGAATGGCGCCACCTCAAGGCCAACGCGGACCTCGCCATCCGCACCGGCATTCCCGAGGACCAGGTCCTCATCGTCGAAGACGGCGTCGTCGTGGACCTCGTCGACGGCCTCGCGAAGGTCACCGGCCGGGTCGCCGCGGAGCTCGTCTTCGTGCACGGCATGACCGTCGGCGGCGGCGGCTCGGAAGAGGCCCTCGCCGACCGCGTGCAGCTCGCCAACGACGGAGCCGTCACCATCCTCGGCATCCTCGACACCCGCACCGGCCTTCTCACCGAGCCGGTCGAGTTCATCGCCCGCGGCTTCGTTCAGGACAACGAGTGGATCCAGGGCGCGACCAAGTCCATCGATGACGCCCTGCGCGCCGCGAACAAGGTCAAGATCGTCAACGGCGCTGAGCTCGAGGACATCTTCACCCAGAGCCTGACCCGTTGGATGCAGCGCAAGTACCGTCGCATCCCGGTCATCACCTCGGTCGTCGTCGACGCCTAGCCGGATGCCGCCGGGCCGCCCGGCCCGGCGGCCCCCCTCTGTCGACGGAACCGGGCACGTGACCCGACCGGGAAGTGATTTGTCGCACCATGAGCACTGAGACCACGCCCTCAACCAGCCCCAGGTCAGCCAGCAGGAGAAGCGGTCGGCGATCGCGCCGCCGCACCCGCACCCTGATCGCGATGGGTGTCGTCGTCGCCATCGTCGGGGCGGTCGCGATCACAGTGATGGTGACCCTGCCCGACAATCTGTCGATCGGCCGGTTGTCGCAGAAGAGCAACGTCTACGCCACCGCGAACGACGGCAGTCCCGTGCTCCTCGCCTCGTTCTACGACCAGAACCGGGTCGAAGTGGCCTCGGATGCGATCAGCCCGTTTGTGAAGGATGCGGCGACCTCCGGCGAGGATCCCGGCTTCTACGCTCACGGTGGCGTGGACATCTGGGGCAGCGTCACCGGTCTGGTGTCCACCCTGGTCACCGGGACGGCCCGCGGCGGGTCCTCCATCACCCAGCAGTACGTCAAGAACGTCCTGGTGCAGAAGTGCGAGACCCTCGCCGACCAGGCCAAGCGGACCGCGTGTTACGACGCGGCGACGGAGACGAGCGCCAGCCGCAAACTCACCGAGATGAGCCTCGCCATCGGGCTGGAGAAGAGATACTCCAAGGCCGACATCCTGCGCCAGTACCTGAACATCACCGGGTTCGGCGGCTCCATCTACGGCATCGAGTCGGCCGCCAACTACTACTTCAACACGACCGCGGCTGCGCTGACCCTGCCGCAGGCCGCCAGCCTCGTCGCGATCGTGAACAACCCGGTCAAGTTCCAGCTCGACAAACCGGACAGCGAGACCAACGGGGCAGCCAACGGATACGCCGCCAACAAGGACCGTCGGGACTACATCCTCGACGAGATGCTCGCGCACGAGAAGATCAGCAAGGCCGACCGCGACGCGGCGGTCGCCGCGCCGGTCGAACCCGCCATCACCGAACCGAGCACCGGTTGCCAGACCGCCGGCGGCAGCGCCTACTTCTGTGACCTGGTCGTGCAGACCCTGCGGGACGACCCGGCGTTCGGCAAGACGGCCGCCGAGCGCGCAGCCAACTTCCGGCTCGGCGGCTACAAGGTCTTCACGACCCTCGACCTCGACCTGCAGGCGACGGCCGAGGCCACCCTGGCGGAGAACGTGCCCAAGACGTTCGACGGCTGGGACGTCGGCGGTGTGATCTCGAGCGTCGCGGTCGGCACCGGCCGGGTGCTCGCCATGGCGCAGAACAAGGACTACAGCCAGGACCCGGCCGCCACCGGGGCGAACTTCACGGCCGTCAACTACAACACCGACCTCAACCGCGGCGGCTCCAACGGTTTCCAGCCCGGGTCGACCTACAAGGTGTTCACCCTCGCGGAGTGGCTGAAGGCCGGCAACACCCTGGGCGACACGGTCAACTCCCGGGAGCGCTCGGACTGGGGCGAGTTCCAGGACAGCTGCAACGGCCCGCAGGACTACGGCTACTCGTTCGCGCCCGGCAACGATTCCTCCAACGACAACGACTCGTACTACAGCGCGCTCGAATCTACCGTCGGCTCGATCAACACGGGCTACATCGGGATGGCCAAGGAACTCGACCTCTGCAACATCCGTAAGACCGCCGAGGCCTTCGGGATTCACCGAGCCGACGGCAATCCCCTGGAACAGGGTGCCTCCTCGGTGCTGGGCACGAACGAAATCGCGCCCCTGACCATGGCGGCCGCGTATGCGGGGATCGCGAACAACGGCGTCACCTGCACCCCGGTCGTGATCGACAAGATCGTCGGCCCGGACGGAACCGAGATCGCCGCGCCGAAGTCAGCCTGCACGGCCGCCGTCGCGCCCGAGATCGCCGCCGGGATGACCTATGCGATGCAGCGGGTGCTGACCGGTGGTACGGCGACCGCCTCCTACCGGGCCACCTCCCCGCGGGTGCCCATGATCGGTAAGACCGGCACCACCGACGACAACCTGGACACGTGGATGTCCGGGGCGAGCACCAAGGTCGCCACGGTCGTGGGCGTCGTGAACGTGTCGGGGGAGGGCGAGGATCAGCGGGAGACCTACTTCGACAACGGGCAGGCCGCCACCGCCCGGCACCGGATGTGGCCGGACATGATGAGCGTCGCCAATGAGAAATTCGGCGGGGACGCCTTCACCTTGCCCCCGCGGAGCATGACCCGCTGACCCGGCGGCCGACTGACGCGCCTCGTAGCCCGGCGCCTCGTAGCCCGGAGCCCCGCGCCCCGGCGCCCCGGCGGCATCCGTCTGTGCCCCGCCCCTAACGAATTCGACGGAGATTTTGCCAAAATCGGGCCAAAACACGCCGGAATCACGGTTTTTCGTCAAAATCTCCGTCGAATTGGTTCAGCACCGCACGCTGCGAGGGGCCGGGCGCGGGGAATCCGGGCCGGGCTGGGCCTGGCCTGGCCGGGGACGGTGCTGCCGCCTGGAGGAGTCCGGAGAAGGGCGGCTACAGCTAGTAGGCGGCCGGAACCGCGTTGCTCCCGGTGGCGAGGTCTTCCAGCATCAACTCGGGGTGGTCCCGCACCGTGTTGCGCAGCCGCCAGGGAGTGCTGAACAGGGCGAGCAGGGTGCCGTCGGAACGCATCAGCACCTCGACCTGGCGGTCGTGCCCGAGGATCTCGGCGCTCTCCCGGTCGGTGCGCCGGGCCAGCTGGTACGGCAGGGCCTCCGTGCGGATGGCGGCGCCGAAGTCGTGCGTCATCCGTTCTTCGACGACCTCGAACTGCATCGGCCCGACCGCGCCGAGCACCGGCGCCTGATCGCCGCGCAGCTCCGAGCGCAGCACCTGGATGACACCCTCGTGGTCGAGCTGGTCGATGCCGCGACGGAACTGCTTGTGCTTGCTGGAGTCCGCCGACCGCACCACCCGGAAGTGCTCGGGCGCGAACATCGGCAGCGGCGGGAACTCGACCGGTTCGGTCTCGAAGATCGTGTCGCCGACCCGCAGGGCCGAGGCGTTGACCAGGCCGACGATGTCGCCGGGCCAGGCCTCGTCGGCCACCTCGCGCTCGCGCCCGAACAGGTGCTGCGCGTACTTGGTCGCGAACGGCCGCCCGCTGGCGGCGTGGGTGACGATCATGCCGCGCCGGAACTGGCCGGAACAGACCCGAACGAAGGCGACGTGGTCCCGGTGCGAAGCATTCATGCCGGACTGCACCTTGAACACGAAGCCGGAGAAGGCGCTGCCCACGGGGCGGTGACCACCGGATGCGTCCTCCCGGGCTTCCGCCGCCGGAGCGAAGTCCACGAGCGTGTCCAGGATGTGCTGCACGCCGAAGTTGAGCACGGCCGCGGCGAAGAGCACGGGCGTGGTCTCGTTCTTGAGGAAGCGCGCCTCGTCGTGGTCCTGGTCCGACTCGGCGAGCAGCTCGGATTCCTCCGTCGCGGTGACCCACGCCGCCCCTTCGTCAGCGGCCGCGACGGCCGCGCTCAGGCGCTCGGGTTCGGCGGTCTTCGCGCCGCCGGCGGTGCGGGTGAAACGGATGAATTCGTCGGTCGACCGGTCGATCACGCCGCGGAAGTCCCCGGCGACCCCGACCGGCCAGGTCAGGGGAGTGGGCACGAGGCCCGTGCGCTGGCGGATCTCGTCCATCAGGTCCAGCGCCTCGGCGCCCGGGCGGTCCCACTTGTTGATGACGGTGATGACCGGGAGGCCGCGCTGACGGCAGACTTCGAACAGCTTCATGGTCTGCACCTCGAGGCCCTTGCTGGCGTCCACCAGCATGACCGCGGCGTCGACGGCGGAGAGCACCCGGAACGTGTCCTCGGAGAAGTCGGCGTGGCCGGGGGTGTCGACCAGGTTGATCACGGCGTCGCGGTACTCGAACTGGATGGCCGCGCTGGTGACGGAGATCCCGCGGGCCTGTTCCATCGCCATCCAGTCGGACACGGTGCCGCGCCGTCCTGCCTTGCCGTGGGTGGCGCCGGCCGTCGTGATCGCCCGGGCGTGCAGCAGCAGCGCCTCGGTCAGCGTCGACTTGCCGGCGTCGGGGTGCGAGATCACGGCGAAGGTGCGTCGCCGCAGCGCCTCGGTCAGGACCTCGGGCGTGGACATGCCGGATAGCTGCGTCATGGATCCTTCTTTCGCGGATGATTCGGGCAGGCGGGGGGCGATGCCTGGTGGCCGCTACTCAAGAATCGGTTCCCTCCAATTATAACTTGCCCCGCGAGCACCGCCTCCTACCGGTCCGCGCGGGAGCGCAGCTTGTGCGTCAGGCCCGTTTTCACGCTCAGCCACTCCGACTCGATCACCGAGAAGACCACCGTGTCGCGGAGCGCGCCGTCGGGCGATTGACGGTGGTTACGCAGGATGCCGTCCTGTTTGGCCCCGAGGCCGGCGATCGCCGCCCGGGACTGCTGGTTCATCCAGTGGGTGCGGAATTCGACCGCGATGCAGCGCAGGCTCTCGAAGGCATGCGTGAGGAGAAGAAGTTTGCTCTCGGTGTTGATTCCGGTGCGCTGGGCGCCGGCCGCCGTCCAGGTGGAGCCGATCTCCACCCGCCGGTTGTCCGCATCCGCGTCCATGAACGTCGTCATGCCGCAGATCAGGCCGGTGTCGGTGCGCCGCACCGTGAAGGGCAGCATGCTCTGCTCCCGCTGCAGGCGCAGCCGTCGGTCGATCTCCGCCCGCATCTCCTCGGGGCGCGGAACGGCGGTGTACCAGAGGTTCCAGAGCTCACCGTCGGCGCTGGCCGCCACCAGCCCGTCGTGGTGCTCGGCGGCGAGCGGTTCGAGGGTGACGAGGTTTCCCGCCAGGGTGACGGGGCTGAGAAAAGACATGCCAGAACGATAGCAAGGGGGCGCTCGTGCACATTTTGGTAACGGTCCTGGAGTGTCCTTTCCAACCGTGATCGCCGGGGATACTCTCGGCACAAACCGGAGGGAGACGACGGATGCCCCGTCCGAGCACGCACGGTACCGTTCCCCCGTCCGAAGCAGCCGGCACCGCACGGTCTGCGCCCTTGGGCCCCGTGACCATGCAGGGTCCGCCGGCCATCTCCACCGACATTCCGCTTCAGTCGCAAGCGCTGCAGCCGGCAGCGCTGGGCTCCGTCCCGGCTCCGCCCGCCCACCCCGCGCGGAGCCTGCGCCGCACGATCGCCGACACCGACCTGGTCGTGCACCCGCTCGCCCTGGGCGGCAGCGTGTTCGGCTGGACGGCCGACGGCGCCACGAGCACGAGCGTGCTCGACCGGCACCGGGAACTCGGCGGCAACTTCCTCGACACGGCCGACAGCTACACCTCCGGGCGTAGCGAAGTGATCATCGGGGCGTGGCTGCGCTCCCGCCGGGCCAGGGACAGCACCGTCATCGCCACCAAGATCGGCAAGAACCGGGACAACCCCGGCCTCTCCTCCCGCAGCATCATCGGGGCGGTGCACGCCTCCCTCGACCGGCTGGGCACCGACTACATCGACCTGCTGCACTTCCACTTCGACGACCCGACCGTTCCCCTGGAGGAAAGCCTCGGCGCCGTCGACGTGCTCATGCGCAGCGGCCAGGTGCGTTACCTCGCCGCCTCCAACTTCTCCGCCGAACGGCTGATGGAGGCGAGGGTGCTCGCCGCCAACGGCCTTCCCCGCTTCGTG
Source organism: Cryobacterium sp. TmT2-59 (assembly GCF_004403545.1). Lineage (NCBI taxonomy): Bacteria > Bacillati > Actinomycetota > Actinomycetes > Micrococcales > Microbacteriaceae > Cryobacterium > Cryobacterium sp. TmT2-59. The sequence continues at coordinate 31,658 of NZ_SOGM01000102.1, forward strand.
GCCCTGCAGACGCAGTACAGCCTGCTGCACCGCACCCCGTTCGAGTCCTCACTGGCCCTGGTCACCGGTGCGCAGGGACTGGCGGTGCTGCCGTATTTCGCGCTCGCGCACGGCTTCCTCGCCGGCCGGTACCGTTCCAAGGCCGACCTGCAGAAGACCACCCGCGCCTCCCGGGCAGCCAAACATCTCAACCGCCACGGGTTCCGAGTGCTGGCCGTGCTCGACCGGATCGCCGAGGAACACGAGGTGGCGCCCGCGGCGATCGCGATCGCGTGGCTGATCGCGCGCAGCCCCGTGGTCGCCCCGGTGGCCAGTGCCAGCCACCCCGACCAGGTGGAGGCGCTGGTGGCCGCGGCCGGCATCCGTCTGACGCGCGGCGACATGGTGGACCTAGACCGGGTGTCTGCGCATTGAGTAGGCGCCCACGATCCGCTTCCCGACTGCCGCAGCCCTGACGAGCCGCCCGGCTCGTGCCCCGGTTGGCTTCCCGGTCGTGACGGTGCCGTGACGTAAGGTGGGTGATGTCATGAACGGTGCCGTCGAATTTCCTCTGGACCTGCCCGAACTCTCCTTCCACGCGGCCGGGGAGTCCCTTGTGCGACGCACCGTGCTGCCCAGCGGGGTGCGCATCGTGTCGGAGCACGTGCCCGGCAGTCGCAGCCTGACCATCGGCTACTGGGTCGCCGTCGGTTCCCGCGACGAGGCGCCCGGCCATTTCGGCTCCACCCACTTTCTCGAACACCTCCTGTTCAAGGGCACGAAACAGCGCACGGCGTTGGACATCGCGATCGCCTTCGACTCCGTCGGCGGCGAGCACAACGCGATGACCGCCAAGGAATACACCTGCTATTACGCCAAGGTGCAGGACCGGGACCTGCTCATGGCGGTCGAGGTGCTCACCGACATGATCACCTCGTCCCTGCTCGACCCGGTGGAGTTCGAGAACGAGCGCGGCGTCATCCTCGAAGAACTCGCCATGGCCGACGACGACCCGGCGGATGTCGCGAACGGGCGCTTCTTCGAGGCGATCATGGGCGACCACGCGCTCGGGCGGCCGATCGGCGGCAGCCCGGACACGATCCGGGCCGCGACCCACGCCGCGGTGCTGGAGCACTACCGGGCCAACTACCGGCCCCAGGATCTCGTCGTCACCGTTGCCGGGGCCGTCGACCACGATGTGCTCGTCGCCGCGGTGACCCGGTCCCTGGCCCTGGCGGGCTGGGACCTCAGCGTCTTCGCGCCTCCGGTGGGGCGGCGCAGCGGCAGCCCGGTCGCCCTCAGCCAGGGTGCACCGGTCACGATCGTGCAGCGGCCGCTCGAGCAGGCCAACATCCTGATGGGCTTCCCCGGGCTGCTCGCCACCGACGACCGCCGCGTGACCATGAGCGTGCTGAACTCCATCTTCGGTGGCGGCATGTCCTCCCGCCTGTTCCAGGAGGTGCGCGAGAAGCGCGGCCTGGCCTATTCCGTCTACTCCTTCGCCCCCGGCTACTCCGATGCCGGCCTGTTCGGCATGTATGCCGGCTGCACCCCGGCGAAGGCCGGCCAGGTGGCCGAGCTCATGCTCGGCGAGCTGCACCGCATCTCGGAGCACGGCGTCACGGTCGACGAGATGAAGCGGGCCGCGGGCCAGTTGTCCGGCGCATCCGCACTCGCCCTCGAAGACTCCGACACCCGGATGTCCCGGCTCGGCCGCGCCGAGATCACGCTCGGCGAGTTCATCGACCTCGACGAGGCCCTGCGCCGCCTCGCGCGGGTCACGGCCGAGGACGTGCGTGTCCTGGCCGCCGAGCTGTCCGCCGGGCCGCTCTCCATCGCCGCGGTCGGCGCCCTCGACCCGAACATCTTCGCGGCCGTCATGGCGACGTCCGTCCGCCCCTGACCGCACCCCTGCCCCACACCCCCGAGGCCGCAACACCGTCGTACGGCCTCCGCGCACCGAATTGAAAGAGAACCACGTGCCCCACTACATCTACCTTGTCCGCCACGGTGAGCAGCAGGATGCCGAACACGGGCTGCCCGACGGGCCACTGTCGGCCCGCGGCACGCGCCAGGCGCAGCTGATCGCCGAGCGCCTCGGCGGGGTTCCGTTCACGGATGCCTGGCACTCGCCGCTGCAGCGCGCCGCCGAGACCGCCCGGATCATCGCGCAGCGCCTGCCCGCCCTGACCCCGGTGCCGTCGCCGCTGCTCTTCGACTGCATCCCCTCCGGGATGGCGCCGCAGACCCCGGCCGCCTACGCGCCCTTCTTCGGCGCCGTCTCCGAGGCGGAGATCGAAGCCGGCAGCGCGCAGATGGAAGACGCCGTCGCCGAGTTCCTGCAGCCGCGCCGCGGCGACCGCCACGACCTCCTGATCACCCACAATTTCGTCATCGCCTGGTTCGTGCGGGAGGTTCTCGGCGCACCCGACTGGCGCTGGATCAGCATCAACCAGGCCAACTGCGGCCTCACCGTGCTGCACCAGAAGCCGGGGCGCCCCTGGACGATGGTGACCCACAACGACACCGGGCACCTGCCGGTGGAACTGCGCACGGGCCTGCCCGACCCGCTCCTCTTCTAGCGGTTCCGGCTTCGGGCGGCCTCAGCTCGGGGCGAGCCGCTTGCGGTACCAGTTCGTGGCATTCGGGTTGTCGTTGTACGGCTCGCAGGAGTCGTAACCGGAACGCGCATAGAGCGCACCGGCGGCCGTGAGGCTCGCGTTCGTGTCGAGCACGACCTCCGCCGCGCCGAACGCGCGGGCGCGCCGCTCCAGCTCGGTCAGCAGGCTTCGGCCCCAGCCGCGGCCCCGCACGTGCGGCTGCAGCCACAGGTGCTTGACCTCGTACCGCGTCTCGCCGGCCGCGGAATCCTCGATCCGGCGGATGCCCCCGCAGCCCACGAAGACGTGCTCGACTTGGGCCTGCTTGGCGTGGTCCTGCTTGGTGCCGGCCTGCTCGGTGCCCGCCTGCTCACCCACCAGCAGGAACACCCCGCGTGGCGGAATGAACTGGGCCGGGTCGGGGAACGTGGTGCGGTACCGGCCCTGCCGGGACGGGAAGCTTGACTCCCGGTCGCTGAAGTACTGGGTCAGCAGGGCGATCGAACCGGCATCCGTCACCGACACGTCGCTGAAGGCCGGGGCTGGGGAATCAGGCATGGCCCAAGGCTACTTCGATGCGCCCGGGCGGCAAGGGCTCGGGGTCCCTTGGTAGATTGGATGCCATGACAACACGGGTGGCCATCGTCGGCGTAACGGGCACGATGGGCCGTCTGGTCTCCGGGCTGGTCGAGCAGACCGACGGCTATGAACTCGTCGCCGGGCTGGATTCGCGGAGCGAGCTGTCCGAGATGCTAGGGGCGGAGGTCGTGATCGATCTGACCCTGCCGCGGGTCAGCCAGAGCGTGGTGGACTTCGCCGTGGACCACGGGCTGCGCGTGCTGGTGGGGACCTCCGGCTGGTCGCAGGGCCGGATCGACACCCTCGCCCACCGGATCGCCGGATGTGAGGACACCGGGGTCATCATCATCCCCAACTTCTCGATCGGGTCGGTCATCGCCACCGCCCTGTCCGCGATGGTGGCCCGTTTCTACGACTCGATCGAGATCGTCGAGGCCCACCAGGCCGGCAAAGTGGACTCGCCATCCGGCACGGCCGTGCGCACCGCCGAGCTGATCGGGCGAGCCAGGGCCGACATCGGCCCGGTCGCCGCGCCGCACACCGACCAACGCGCCCGCGGCCAGCAGGTCTCGAGCGTGCCCGTGCACAGCCTGCGACTCGAGGGGATGCTGGCCCGTCAGGACGTCATCTTCGGCGGAGCCGGGGAGACCCTCACCATCAGCCACAACACCCTGTCGGCGGCCGCCTACGAACGCGGCATCCTGCTGGCCCTCGCGGCTGCGCGCACGGCCACGGGCGTCACCGTCGGGCTCGACCAGATCATCGACCTCGGGCTGGGGGAGCGGGGTGCGCCGTCGAGCGGCCCGGCTGCGACCGAACCGGCGCCGACGGATCCGGCTGCGACCGGTCCGGCGCCGACGGACCCGGCGCCGACGGATCCGGCCGCGACGGGTGCGGAGGTGCGGGCATGAAGGGCCGCGTCGCCGCCGGCCTGATGGCCCTGCTGCTCGCCTTCTACCTGGTCCTCGTCGGCTGGCGCGCGATCCTGTTCCTGCAGAGCGGCGAACCGGTCGGCATCGTGATCGGGGTGGCGCTGCTCGTGCTCCCCCTGATCGGGACCTGGGCACTGGCGGCCGAGGTCCGGTTCGGTCGCAACTCCGAGCGGCTCGTTCACCGACTCGAGGCCGAGGGCGGGCTTCCCGTCGAGGACCTGCCGATCCGGCCGAGCGGACGCCCGATGCGGGCTGCAGCGGATGCCGAGTTCCCGGTGTTCCGGGCGGCCGTCGACGCCGCCCCGGAGGACTGGCGCGCCTGGTTCCGGCTGGGCCTGGCCTACGACGCGTCCGGGGACCGTCGCCGGGCTCGCGGCGCCATCCGTACCGCTATCGCCCTGGAGCGCGCCGACGCCACGGCCGCTGCCCCGCCCGCAGCCCCCTAGCCCGCCCGCAGCCCCAACCCGCCGGCAGCCCCCGCGCGGGTCCGAGGCGCCCCACAACCGCTCCGGCCCGAACGAATTCGACGGAGATTTTGCCCGGATCGGCCCGGAATGGCCGAAATGCGTGTTTTTACAGCCGAATCTCCGTCGAATTGGTTGGACGCTGGGGGCTGCTGCTGCCGGGGTCAGGGCCGGCGGAGCATCGCGGCGACGGCCTCGGCCACCGTGCGGTGGGCGAACACGAAGCCGTCGCGTTCCAGGCGTGACGCCGATACCTGCTGGTCGGCGAGCAGGAGCTGACGGGCGGCGTCCTGCAATGCCAGGGTGAGCACGAATTCGGGGACCGGCAGGAGAAACGGCCGGTGCAGCGCGTCGGCCACGGCCCGGATCACGGCGTTGGCCGTGGCCGGCGTCGGCCCCACCACGTTCACCGGGCCGGACAGGGGAGACGTGAGCAGGTGCACGATCGCGGCAGCCTCGTCGTGCAGGCTCACCCACGGCCAGCCCTGCGTGCCCTTGCCGAGCGGCCCGGCCAGGCCGACTTTCGCCAGCGGCAGCAGCGGCTTGAGGGCCCCGCCCCGGGCGATGACCAGCCCGGTGCGGAAGGTGACGACCCGGGTCTGCTCGGGTGCGCGGGACGCCTCGGACTCCCACACCGACACGACCTTGGCCAGGAAGTCGCTGCCCGGGGCGGAATCCTCGGTCAGGACCTCGTGCGGGCGGTTGCCGTAGATGCCGACGGCCGACGCGTTCAGCAACACCGACGGCGGGGTCGTGCGGCGACGCATCGCATCCGTCAGCGTGCGCGTGGCCTGCACGCGGGAATCGAGGATCTCCCGGCGGTAGCCCGCCGTCCACGGCAAACGCGCGAGGGAGGCGCCCGACAGGTTGATCACCGCGTCGACGCCGTCGAGCGCGGCCGCATCCATGCTCAGGGCGGCCGGATCCCACCGGAATTCGGTGCTGCCGCGCGGTTCACGGCGCACCAGCCGGGCGACCGTGTGCCCGGATGCGCCCAGCTGGGTGCGGAGTTCCGTGCCGATGAGTCCGGATGCGCCGGAGACCAGTACTCGCATGGCGGTGAGTCGGCTCTAGGCCAGTTCGGCTTCGATCGTGATCGGGATGCCGGCCAGCGCCTTCGAGATCGGGCAGTTCGCCTTGGCGTCCTCGGCGAAGGCCACGAACTCTTCCTCGGTCAGCCCGGGGATCTTCGCGCTGACCAGGAGGTGGCTGCCGACGACGCCGACACCGGCCTCGAACGTGATCGCCGCGGTGGTCTGGATGCTGTCGGGGACGTGGCCCGCGGCGCTGAGGCCGTTGGCGAGTGCCATCGAGAAGCAGGCCGAGTGCGCGGCGCCGAGCAGCTCCTCCGGGTTGGTGGTGTTCGGGGTGCCGACCGCGCGGGCCTGCCAGGTGACCGGGAACTCGGCGGCGGTGGAGGAATCGAGGGTGACGTTCCCGGTGCCGGACTTCAGGTCGCCGGTCCAGACGGTTGTTGCTTCGCTGGTGAGTGCCATGGTGTTACCTCCTGGAAGTGAAGCTCCAGCCTAACCGGCGGCCCGGCCCGGATGAAGGAATATCCCAGCCGATGTTCAGCTAAACGGATTCACCGGCCGGCCTCGGCCCGACCGGCGCCGCCGAGCGCCCCGGCGCGCAGCAGGAGCAGGTACAACTGGCAGCCCAGGCAGTAGTCGAACACGGCGTTCAGAAACGCGGCGACGAAGGCGGCCGCGGCGGCCACCCCGACGGCCGGGTCGATCCCGGCGACGCCCAGGACGACCCCGACGAGGGTGACCACCAGGCCCACCCCCTGGGCGAACGTCGGCGGGGCGGGGTTCTCCAGGGCGGCCGGGGGCGCCAGCCGTGGTCGGACGAGCTTCTTGAAGACGATGCCGTACGGGTGACGGCCGGCCCCGGCGAACGCGCCCCACGCGAACAGACCGGCGAGCCCGGCCAGCAGCAGCAGGGCGGCCACGGATGCCCCGGTCAGCGAAAGGAACACCACCACGAGCAGCAGCACGGCGGTGATCGCGGCGCCGAAGCGCGGCCCCCGCGGGTCGAGGTCCGGGCGGGCGGTTCGGGGTTTCACGGATCGCGGTTCAGCGGGCGAGACGGACATGGGCGCTCCCGGTGAGGTCGTCGAGGTGCTCCAGGATGCCGGCCCGGTTCGGGGCCCCGCCGATGCGGGCGCGCACCCGGCCCGTCTCGTCCAGGATCAGCGTGGTGGGGGTCTGCATGATCCCGAACCGGTTGGCCAGGTCGCGCCGGTGGGTGATGTCGATGTCGACGTGGGCGACCCCGGGACGGGACTCCGCCAGCCGGGTCAGCAGCGCGTGCGTGCCGGGGCAGCGGGCGCAGTGGTCGGTGGAGAACTGGAGCAGCGTGCCGAGTGCTCCGAAGGACACGGGGCTGCCGACATCCGCCGGGGTGAGCGGCGCGTCCGCCCTGACCGGTGCGGTGCGCCCCTGCCGGGCCCGCCAGAGCAGCCCGAGCACGGTGGCGCCCGCGACGAGGGCGAGGAGGAGGCTCAGGGCCGGGATCGGGTTCATGCTGCGACGGTACGCGTTCGGCCGGGCCGGCGGGGCAGTATGACGACACGTTACGGGCGCGGGGCCGGCGGGGACAGGCGAGGTCGAGGCGCGCGCGAAGCGCGGGTGAGGCGACGCATCCGGCGAGCCAGCGCATCCGTCGGCCGGCGACCGGGTATCGTGTGAGCCGTGCCTGAGATTGAGTTTCGCTCCGATGTGACCGTTGAGCTGGTTCGTGCCAGCGCCCACGACTCCGATGTGCTGTTCGCCGCACGGGTGTCGACGCAGGGGGAGCAGACCCTCGCGAAGGCCCGGCTGGAGGAGTCCGACGCCGAGGCCTCGAGCAAGGGCGACAGCGGTCTGATCAACTACCTGATGCGCGACCGTCACGGCTCGCCGTTCGAGCACAACTCGATGACCTTCTACGTGCAGGCGCCCATTTTCGTCTTCCGCGAGTTCATGCGGCACCGCATCGCCTCCTACAACGAGGAATCGGGCCGCTACCGCGAGCTGAACCCGGTCTTCTACCTGCCCGCCGCCACGCGCAACCTGGTGCAGGTCGGCAAGCCCGGCGCCTACGACTTCCTGCCCGGCACCGCCGAGCAGTCCGCGCTGGTCGACCAGCTGACCCGCGAGGCGTCCGCGCACGCCTACGCGTCGTACCAACGGATGCTCGAGGCCGGCGTCGCCCGCGAAGTCGCCCGCATCGTGCTGCCGCTGAACATCTTCTCCTCGATGTACGTGACCATGAACGCCCGGTCGCTGATGAACTTCCTCAGCCTGCGCACCAAGCGCGAGGGAACTCATTTCCCGTCGTTCCCGCAGCGCGAGATCGAGATGTGCGCCGAGAAGATGGAAGACCACTTCGCGGCACTCATGCCGCTCACCTACGCCGCCTTCAACAAGAACGGCCGCGTCGCCCCGTAACGCCCCGCGTAGCCCCGTAACCTCAGCCCAGCCCCGGTCCCCGCCCCTGACGAATTCGACGGAGATATTGCCGCAAAAAGCCGTTTTGGCGCCGTAACGGCGCGATTCGGCCAAAATCTCCGTCGAATTCGCACCGGCTGGGGCTGCGTGCGCTGCGACGCTGACCGGTAACCTGTCTCTCGTGTCTATGTCTCAGAATCCCTTTGGCCAGGTCCTCGTCGCCCTGGTGACTCCGTTCACCGCCGATGGCGAGGTCGACTGGCCGGGGGTGGCGAAGCACATCGACGACGTCATCAACGCCGGCGCCGACGGCATCGTCGTCACCGGCACCACCGGCGAGACGTCCACCCTGACCGACGCGGAGAAGATCCGTCTGGTCGAGGTCGGCAAGGACGTCTCGGGCGGGCGCGCCAAGATCATCACCGGCGGCGGGTCCAACGAGACCGCCCACGCCATGCAGCTCGCCAAGCAGAGCGAGAAAGCCGGCGCCGACGGCAACATGATCGTCACGCCCTATTACAACAAGCCCACCCAGGCGGGTGTGCTCACCCACTTCCGCATGATCGCGGATGCCACGGACCTCCCGGTGATCCTCTACGACATCCCCGGCCGCACCGGCATCCCGATCGAATACCAGACGATCCTGCGGGCCGCGAAGCACCCGAACATCCTGGCCGTCAAGGATGCCAAGGGCGACCTGGCCCAGGTCAGCCGGGTGCTGAACCAGACCGACCTGATGTATTTCTCCGGCGACGACCCCAACGTGCTGCCGCACCTTTCGATCGGCGCGACCGGCCTGATCGGCGTCACCGCCAATATCGCGGCGACGCCCTACCGGCAGATGGTGGACGCCGTCAACGCGGGCGACCTCAAGGCCGCGACAGCCGCGCACCAGCAGCTGGAACCGCTGGTGCGGGCCTGCATGACCCACGTGCCCGGCACGGTCGCCGTCAAGTACATCCTGCACGGCCTCGGCCGGATCAAGAGCCCCCGCGTGCGCCTGCCCCTGGTCGGCCCCGAGGAGTGGGAAGCTGCCCAGATCGAAGACGAAATCGACCTGGTCAAGAACATCCCCGGAGTCGACTTCTCGAACTTCCGTCCCGACCGCAACGCCGCAGCCGGCGGCGCACTGCCGAAGGTCGCGGGAACCACACGCTGAACGCCACACCGACTCCCTAGGAGGGCCCATGCCCATCGACGTGTACGACCCGGCCGCGCTCGAACCGGGCACCCTGCGCATCATCCCGATCGGCGGCCTCGGCGAGATCGGTCGCAACATGACCTCCTTCGAGATCGACGGCAAGATCCTGATCGTGGACTGCGGCGTGCTGTTCCCCGAAGAACACCAGCCCGGGGTCGACCTGATCCTGCCCGACTTCGGCCCCATCCGTGACCGTCTCGACGACATCCTCGGCGTGGTGCTCACGCACGGCCACGAGGACCACATCGGGGCCGTGCCCTACCTGCTCCGGCTGCGGCAGGACATCCCGCTAATCGGCTCCGGGCTGACCCTCGCGTTTATCGAGGCCAAGCTCAAGGAACACAAGATTACGCCGTACACGTTGCAGGTCAAGGAGGGACAGAAGGAGCGGCTCGGCCCGTTCAACCTCGAATTCGTCGCCGTCAACCACTCCATCCCCGACGCCCTGGCCGTGGCCATCAAGACCGCCGGCGGCACGGTGCTGCACACCGGCGACTTCAAGATGGACCAGCTGCCGCTCGATGGCCGCCTGACCGACCTGCGCGAATTCGCGCGGCTCGGCACCGAGGGCGTCGACCTGTTCCTGGTCGATTCCACCAACGCGGATGTCCCGGGCTTCACCCCCACGGAACGCTCCATCGGTCCCGTGCTGGACGACGTCATCGCAAGGGCTCCCCGCCGGGTGATCGTGGCCAGCTTCTCCAGCCACGTGCACCGGGTGCAGCAGGTGCTCGACGCCGCCCACGCGAACGGCCGCCGGGTCGCGCTCCTCGGCCGGTCCATGGTGCGCAACATGACCATCGCCGCGGACCTCGGCTACCTCACCGTGCCGGACGGCGTGCTGGTCGACTTCAAGAAGGCCGGCAACATCCCGGACGACAAGATCGTCTACATGTCCACCGGCTCGCAGGGCGAACCGATGGCCGTGCTCAGCCGGATGGTCAACCAGGACCACCAGGTCGAGGTCGGCCACGGCGACACCGTCATCCTGGCGTCCAGCCTGATCCCGGGCAACGAGAACGCGGTCTACCGCATCATCGACGGCCTGACCAAGCTCGGCGCCGCGGTCGTGCACAAGGGCAACGCCAAGGTGCACGTCTCCGGGCACGCCGCCGCGGGCGAACTGACCTACTGCTACAACATCCTCAAGCCCAAAAACGTGCTCCCCGTGCACGGCGAATACCGGCACCTGGTCGCCAACGCGAAGCTCGCCGTGGAGACCGGGGTCCCCGAGGCGAACGTGCTGCTGGCCGAGGACGGCACGGTGATCGACCTGCGGGACGGCGTGGCCCGCAAGGTCGGGCAGCTCGACATCGGCTACGTCTACGTCGACGGGTCCACCGTGGGCGAGATCACCGAGGCCGACCTCAAGGACCGGCGCACCCTCGCCGAGGAGGGCTTCATCTCGATCATCATCGTGGTGGACGCCCAGACCGGCAAGGTCATCGTCGGCCCGGAGATCCACGCCAAGGGCTTCGCCGAAGACGACTCCGTGTTCGACGCGGTGCGGCCCAGGATCGTGGCCGCCCTGGCCGAGGCCGCCGAGAACGGGGTGCGCGACCCGTTCGCCCTGCAGCAGATCGTGCGCCGCACGGTCGGCCGCTGGGTGAACACCGCCTTCCGCCGCCGGCCGATGATCGTTCCGCTGGTGATCGAGGCCTGACCCCGTTCACGACACGGATGCCGCCGCCCGCCCCGGTGGGCCGCGGCATCCGGGTCAGGGTGAAGGGGCGTCTCTCCCAGACACCCGCCGTCGCCTAACCCCCAATGTCAGGGGTGGGAAGTACCGTTGACGGTATGGCTACGAGCACTAAGTCGAACGGCCGCGCCCGGAGCACCCCCGCGCGCGGCACCCCGGCGCGCAAGCCCGTCAGCAGGACCGCGACCCAGAAAACGGTCAAGTTCACCGCGGTGGACACCAGGCCGAGTGCTTTCGTGCGGTCCTGGATGGCGCTCGCCCACGTCACCGGCGGCGCCGCCCGCGCCCTCGGTCCCGAGCAGCTCTCCAAGGAGGAACGCCGCGACGGGCTGCCCTTCTTCCTGGTCCTCCTGGCCATCGCCGGCGCGGTGATCGAGTGGTTCCTGATCAACGAGCCCGTCGCGCAGACCCTCGACGCCTGGTCCTTCGGCGGGCTGTTCGGGCGGGTCGCGTTCGCCCTGCCGGTCATCATGCTGCTCTTCGCGGTCTGGCTCTTCCGCAAACCCAGCTCGGTGCACGACAACGGGCGCATCGGCATCGGCCTCTCGCTCCTGCTCGTATCGGTGTCCGGGCTGTGCCACATCTTCGGCGGCCAGCCGGCTCCCAGTGACGGCATGGAAACCCTCGCCCTGTCCGGCGGCGTCATCGGCTGGATGGTCGCGGCGCCCCTGATCTACCTGACCACCGCCATCGGCGGCACCATCGTCGTCATCCTGCTGCTCACCCTCAGCCTTTTCATCATCACCAAGACCCCGCCGAACCGGGTGGGGGAGCGCAGCCGCGAACTGTACGCGTGGCTGTTCGGGGCGCAGCTCCCCGACGCCGACGAGCGGGCGGCCGCCCGCGAAGCCAGCCGGGAGGCCAAAGCGGAGAAGTCCGTGCAGGTCGAGCTCGACGGGGTCGACGACGACGTCAGCACCCTGCCGTGGTGGCGCCGCAACACCAGCAACCGCGAGGAAGACCCCGACTTCGGCAGCGCGATCAGCACGGAGCACGCAGCCGGCCAGGCCGCCGCGGACCCGCTCAGCACCCTGCTCGGCGGCGACAAGCGAGGCAGTTTCGACACCGCGCTGGAGAAGGTCCCCGAGGTCCCCGCCCACGAAGTCCCCGCCCACGTGGTCCCCAGCCTCAACCAGGAGCACTACGGCACCGAGGTGCTCCAAGACCTGCTCCGGGCCGAGGACGCCCTCAAACGCTTCACCGGCGAGATCGACCTCGCGCGCGGCTCGGCCACCGGCCTCCAGCCCGACGAGCAGACCGGGCTGACCGAGGTGCTGCCCGGCTTCGACGAGCTCGACCTCGCGGCGGCGGCGAGCGGCCCCGCCCAGGTCCCGGGCCCGGGCGCCGACGAACCCAAGGCCCCCTACGTGCTGCCGTCGGACACCACGCTGATCCAGGGCCCGCCGGCGAAGGCGCGCTCGGCCGCCAACGACGAGATCGTCAAGTCCATCACCGAGGTGCTGCGCCAATTCCAGGTGGATGCGAAGGTCACCGGGTTCTCCCGCGGCCCGACTGTGACCCAGTACGAGATCGAACTCGGCCCGGGCGTCAAGGTGGAGCGGGTCACCGCGCTGAGCAAGAACCTGTCCTACGCCGTCGCCTCCAACGAGGTGCGGATCCTCTCGCCCATCCCCGGCAAGAGCGCCATCGGCATCGAGATCCCGAACACGGACCGCGAGATCGTCACCCTCGGCGACGTGCTCCGCTCCGCCACGGCCACCAACAGCACCCACCCGATGACCATCGGCGTCGGCAAAGACGTCGGCGGCGGCTTCGTCGTGGCCAACCTGGCCAAGATGCCCCACCTCCTCGTGGCCGGCTCGACCGGGTCGGGCAAGTCCAGCTTCGTGAACTCCATGATCACGAGCCTGCTGATGCGCGCCAAGCCGAGCGAGGTGCGCATGGTGCTGATCGACCCGAAGCGGGTCGAACTGGCCGCCTACGCCGGCGTGCCGCACCTGATCACCCCCATCATCACCAGCCCGAAAAAGGCCGCCGAGGCGCTGCAGTGGGTGGTGAAGGAGATGGACATGCGGTACGACGACCTGGCCAGCTTCGGCTTCCGCCACATCGACGACTTCAACAAGGCCGTCGTCAACAACGAACTCGTGCTTCCGGCCGGCAGCATGCGCACCCTCAAGCCCTACCCCTACCTCCTGGTCGTCGTCGACGAGCTCGCCGACCTGATGATGGTCGCCCCGCGTGACGTCGAGGACTCGATCGTGCGCATCACGCAGCTGGCGCGCGCCTCCGGCATCCATCTGGTCCTCGCCACCCAGCGCCCGAGCGTCGACGTCGTCACCGGCCTGATCAAGGCCAATGTGCCTTCCCGCCTGGCGTTCGCCGTGACCAGCGTCACCGACTCCCGGGTCATCCTCGACCAGCCGGGGGCGGACAAGCTGATCGGGCAGGGCGACGCCCTGTTCCTGCCGATGGGGGCCTCCAAGGCAATCCGGGTGCAGGGCGCCTGGGTCAACGAGGCCGAGATCGAACGCGTCGTCAAGCACGTCACCCTGCAGGCCCGGCCCGACTACCGGCCGGATGTCTCCATGGTCGCCCCGCGCAAGGAAATCGACTCCGACATCGGCGACGACCTCGAGGTGCTTCTCGCCGCGGCGGAACTGGTGGTGTCGACCCAGTTCGGATCCACCTCGATGCTGCAGCGCAAGCTCCGGGTCGGCTTCGCCAAGGCGGGACGCCTGATGGACCTGCTCGAGTCCCGCGAGATCGTCGGCCCCTCCGAGGGATCAAAGGCTCGCGACGTGCTCGTCAGCGTCGAGCAACTGCCCGGCGTGCTCGCGCTGCTGCGCGGCTCCGACGCCGAACACCACGCCGCCTCCGCGAATGCCCAGGCGTCCGCCTCCCACCAGGCCGATGTGAGGCCCGACCCCCGCTACGCCGGCGACCCGGTCGCGAAGATGTCGGAGGGATACCCTGAAGAAGAGGCATCCCCCGATGAAGACGCCTGGCAACTGACCGACAGGGAGTGACCCATGGCCACCGCATCAACGCCCGGAAAATCAACGCCCGCCGCCCGGCCCAGTAACTGGAACCTGCCCAACCTGATCACGGTCGTGCGGATCCTGCTCGCCCCGCTGTTCATCTGGATGCTCCTCGCCGACGCCGGGCAGGACGGCGCGCTCCGCTGGTGGGCCGCTCTGCTCTTCATCGTCGCGATCGCGACCGACGGGATCGACGGGGCCATCGCCCGCCGGCACAACCTGGTCACCGACCTGGGCAAGATCCTCGACCCCATCGCCGACAAGGTGCTCACCGGCGGGGCGCTGGTGTGCCTGTCCATCCTGGGCGAGCTGTGGTGGTGGGTGACCATCGTCATCCTCGTTCGTGAAATCGGCATCACGGTGTTCCGGTTCGTGATGCTGAAAGACCGGGTGATCCCGGCGTCGCGGGGCGGCAAACTCAAGACCGTCATGCAGTCCGTGGCCATCTCCCTGGCCCTCGTGCCGTTGTGGCTGGTGCTGGGCGACTGGATCTACTGGGTCAACTGGACCGCGATGGCCCTGGCCCTGATCCTCACGGTCGTCACCGGCATCGACTACCTCGTCGCCGCGCGTCGGGAGAACCGCAGTTCACGGTCGCATGCCTGACGAGCCGTCGCTGTCTGCGCCGCCGCTGCCTGAGCCGCTGCTGTCTCAACCGTCGGCGGCGACGGATGCCACGGCGCTGCTGATCGCCGACCTCACCAGGCTGCACCTGACCCTGGCCGTGGCCGAGTCCCTGACCGGCGGCGCACTGGCGGCCGAACTGATCCGCATCCCCGGCGCATCCGTCGTCGTGAACGGGGCCGTGGTGGCGTACCAGACCGAGCTCAAGCACAGCCTGCTCGGCGTGGACAGAGCCCTGCTGGCCGAGCACGGACCCGTGCACCCGGACGTGGCCCGCCAGATGGCGGCCGGCGCGCGCACACGGCTCGCGGTCGGGGGCCGGGACGCGGACATCGGCGTCGCCACCACCGGGGTCGCCAGCCCCGACGCCCAGAGCGGACACGCCCCCGGCACAGTGTTCCTCGGCCTCTCCCGGGGCTCCGAATCGTGGGCCGTCGAGCTGCGGCTCGACGGCGATCGCGCCGGGATCCGCGCCGGAACCGTCGCCCGTGCGGTGGAAGCTGTGCGCCAGCTGTTAGCCCGGGAAACAGTGGAATAGTTCCCCGGATCCGCCGGTTACACCGAGCAGATTCACAAGAAAAGTCCAGTCGTCATCGGTAGTGTCGGGGTATTCAAGGTTGTAGTACTCTTGCGATCCAATACACGAAACCAACCGGTCGAGTGGGCGCCAGTAATATCAATCAGTACTTGATCAGCACCAGTAATCAGTACGAGAAGGAGGTTCCGATGATTCTTGTTAGACAGGAAATCGGCGATGTGCTCAGGGACTTCCGCCTGCAGAAGGGGCGCACACTCCGCCAGGTTGCGAGCAAGGCCAGCGTGGCTCTCGGCTATCTGAGCGAGGTCGAGCGTGGACAGAAGGAAGCGTCTTCCGAGATTCTGGCCTCCGTTGCAGATGCGTTGGAGACCCCGATCTCGGTCATCATGCGGGAGGTCGGCGAGCGACTGGCGGTCATCGAGGGAATCGACAGGTTCCCCGACACCGTTCCGGACGAACTCGTGGCCACCTACGACGGCATGATGGTGCGCTAGTTCACACTGTCATTCCAGCCCATTCCCATGTTCGCTTCAGTTCCCAAGTTCGGTTGAGCGACCATGCGTCTCAGTGAATTCCGCCAAGCGTTGAAGGATGAATTCGGTGACGCCTATTCGCGAGTCCTCACCCGCGACCTGATCCTCACCCCGTTCGGATGCACCGCCGACCAGGCCCTGGCCGGCGGTGCTTCTGCGCGCGACGTGTGGCTGGCTCTCTGCGACGAGACGGATGTCCCGCAGAGCCGCCGCCACGGCGCCGGCCTTCCGGCCGCTCGCCTCTGACCCTTCGGCCCGGGACTCCGTTCGGCCCGGGCCTTCGCGTGGCGTGTTTCGACGACACGCCATGAAAACTGTGCCAATTCTCGAATACGTGTTCGCATCTTGGTAGGCTCCTCAACAGCAGACGACGCAAGCGAACCATCCACTTACGCGGCAGCACCCGACCCGGTGTCGGAGGCGCCACGTACAGTCGGGTTTCGTCAGCGGCAGACAGCACTTGCCTTGTTGAGAGTGGGCACCGGGGTCTTCCCGGTGGTCGGGTTCGACAGCCTATAGGCGCCACAACGCACGACCGAAGGAGACCATTATGGCATCAGCAGCAGATCGCGAAAAGGCACTCGACATCGCCCTCGCGGCAATCGACCGCCAGTTCGGCAAGGGTTCGGTCATGCGTTTGGGCAGCGACGAGCGCGCACCCGTCGACACCATCTCCACGGGGTCGATCGCGCTGGACGTGGCCCTCGGCATAGGCGGCCTGCCCCGCGGCCGCATCGTGGAGATCTACGGCCCGGAGTCCTCGGGTAAGACCACCCTGACCCTGCACGCCATCGCCAACGCGCAGAAGAACGGCGGCATCGCCGCGTTCATCGACGCGGAGCACGCCCTCGACCCCGAATACGCCAAGAAGCTCGGCGTGGACATCGACGCCCTCCTCGTCTCGCAGCCCGACACCGGTGAGCAGGCGCTGGAGATCGCCGACATGCTGGTGCGAAGCGGGTCCATCGACCTGATCGTCATCGACTCCGTGGCCGCGCTCGTGCCCCGCGCCGAGATCGAGGGTGAGATGGGTGACTCGCACGTCGGCCTGCAGGCCCGGCTGATGTCGCAGGCGCTGCGCAAGCTCACCGGCGGGCTGAGCCAGACCAACACCACCATGATCTTCATCAACCAGCTGCGCGAGAAGATCGGTGTCTTCTTCGGCAGTCCCGAGACCACCTCGGGCGGTAAGGCGCTGAAGTTCTATGCGTCGGTGCGCCTCGACATCCGCCGGATCGAGACCCTGAAAGACGGCACAGAGGCCGTCGGTAACCGCACCAGGGTCAAGGTCGTCAAGAACAAGATGGCGCCGCCTTTCAAGCAGGCCGAATTCGACATCATCTACGGCATCGGAATCTCCCGCGAGGGCAGCCTGATCGACTTCGGTGTCGACCAGGGCATCGTCAAGAAGTCCGGCGCCTGGTACACGTACGACGGCGACCAGCTCGGCCAGGGCAAGGAGAACTCGCGCAACTTCCTGCTGCGCAACCCGGACATGGCCAACGAGATCGAGAAGAAGATCCTCTTCAAGCTCGGCGTCGGTCCGGAAGGTGCCGCAGCCAAGAAGGCCGAGAAGGACGCGGCGGCAATCGCTGCCGCCGCAGCCGCGGAGACCGCCAAGGTAGCCGCCGCCGCCAAGGCCGAGTCGATCCAGACGAAGCTCGCCGCACGCAAGGGAGCGTAGCGCCGTGGTTCACTTCGAACCCGCCGACGAGGTGATCTCGCTCAGCGCCGCACGGCGCAAGAGCGCGGCACGCACTGCCCCGCAGCCTTCCGTCCCCGCTCCGGCCGTCGGCCGCGACTCGGACGCGGACGACGATGCGCTCGCTCCGGTCAGCTACCTGCGCGGTCAGGCCGGAAACCGGTTCGCAGAGGCCGGTGACGGCGCTGACGCCGGGGACGATGCCCCGCTCGGCGCCTCGGTCGGTGCTGGGGCCGGCGTCGGGGACGGCGCCGGGCCGGAGGATGGAGACGATGACGAGGCAGCCGCGCCGGTGTTCGACGCGGCCGCGGAACGGGCGCACGCCGAACAGGTGCTGCTGCAGCGCCTGCGCGGGCGTTCGCTGTCCATCGCGGAGGCCCGCACGGTGCTGTCCTCGACGGACGTCGAGGACGCGGACGCCGAGGAGATCATCGAGCGCTTCATCGAGCTGGCGTACATCGACGAAAGCCGGTTGTCCGACCAGATCCTGCACAGCCACCACGAGCGCAAGGGACTGGGGCGCACCGGTGTGCAGGCCGAGATGCGCCGACGCGGCCTCGACCACGACCTGATCCTGGCCAAGCTCGAGGAAATGCCCGACGACGAGACCGAACGGGCCATCGAGGTGGCCGTCAAACGGGTGGGGCAACTCGGCCGGCTCGACGACCAGACCATCGACCGCCGGCTGAATGCGTTCCTGATGCGCAAGGGCTACCCGTCCTCCATCGTGCGGGTCGCCGTGAAGGCGGCGCTGGATTCCCGCGGTGGTTCGTCGGGCTCGTCGAGCGTCAGGTTCCGCTAGGTCGCAGGCATTTCCGGCGGGCGTGAGCCGGGGCTCTGGCCCCGGCTCGGCATCCTCAGGTCCCGCGCGTAAGCTATATCCACTATGACCAGCAGCACCGCTATGCCCCAATTCTCCAGCGCCGAGACGCTGAGCACGCCGACCCTGATCCTGCCGTCCGTGGCGGCCCACGACGCGGAGGGCCGCGCCCGCACCTACGAGGTGCGCACCTTCGGCTGCCAGATGAACGTGCATGACTCCGAGCGGCTGAGCGGTTCGCTCGAGGCGGCCGGCTACGTGCCCGCGAACGGCGACGAAGCCGACATCGTGGTACTCAACACCTGCGCCGTGCGGGAGAACGCCGACAACAAGCTCTACGGCAACCTCGGTCACCTGGCCTCCGTCAAGCGCCGCCACGAGGGCATGCAGATCGCGGTCGGCGGATGCCTGGCCCAGAAGGACAAGGACGTCATCCTCAAGAAGGCGCCCTGGGTCGATGTGGTCTTCGGCACCCACAACATGGGGTCGCTGCCGAGCATGCTCGAGCGCGCCCGACACAACGGCGAGGCTCAGCTCGAGATCCTCGACGCACTGGAGACGTTCCCGTCCACCCTGCCCACCAAGCGCGACTCGAGCTACAGCGGCTGGGTGTCGATCTCGGTCGGCTGCAACAACACCTGCACGTTCTGCATCGTCCCCGCCCTGCGCGGCAAGGAGAAGGACCGCCGGCCGGGCGAGATCCTCGCCGAGATCCAGGCCCTCGTCGACGACGGCGCGATCGAGGTGACCCTGCTCGGCCAGAACGTCAACTCCTACGGGGTTGAATTCGGCGATCGCCTCGCGTTCGGCAAACTACTGCGCGCGGCCGGCAAGATCGAGGGGCTGGAACGCATCCGTTTCACCAGCCCCCACCCGGCCGCCTTCACCGACGACGTGATCGACGCCATGGCCGAGACGCCGGCGGTCATGCCGCAGCTGCACATGCCCCTGCAGTCCGGGTCGGACCGGGTGCTGAAGGCCATGCGACGGTCCTACCGCTCCGCGCGGTTCCTCGGCATCCTCGACCGGGTGCGTGCGCAAATGCCGCACGCCGCCATCAGCACGGACATCATCGTGGGCTTCCCCGGGGAGACCGAGGAAGACTTCCAGGAGACCCTGCGGGTCGTGGAACTGGCCCGGTTCGCCACCGCGTTCACCTTCCAGTACTCGATCCGCCCCGGCACGCCGGCCGCGACCATGGCCGAGCAGGTTCCCAAGGAGGTCGTGCAGGACCGGTACGAGCGTCTGGCCGCCCTGCAGGAGCGCATCTCGTGGGAAGAGAACCAGGCCCAGATCGGCCGTGAGGTCGAGCTGCTCGTGGCCAACGGCGAAGGCCGCAAGGACTCCGACACCCACCGGCTGAGCGGGCGCGCCCCCGACAGCCGCCTGGTGCACTTCGACGTGCCGGACGGATCGGAACTGCCGCGCCCGGGCGACCTCGTCACCGTGACGGTGACCCAGGCCGCGCCGTTCCACCTGATCGCGGACTCCAGCGACGGCGCGCCGCTGCGCATCCGCCGCACCATCGCCGGCGACGCCTGGGACCGCATTCAGGCCGAGGCCTGCGGCGTGCCCAGCCACGGCGGGGCCTCCGGCGGGGCCGGCGCGGTCTCCCTCGGGCTGCCCACCCTGCGGGTGGGCTCGCCCGCGGCCACCGGGTCCAGCACCACGCCCATCTACGACGTCACCGACGGGGAGCGCTAGGCGGGTGCCGGGCCCGAAGCCCGGAACCGTCACCGGTCCAGCCGTCACCGACGCAGCCGGCGCCGACCCGGCCGGCACGGGCACGGCGCCCGCCGTCGACCCGACGCTCATCGTCATCGTCGGCCCCACCGGCACGGGCAAGTCCGAGTTGTCCCTCGACCTCGCCGCGCGACTGGCCGAGACCGGGCGGCCCGCGGAGATCGTGAACGCCGACGCCATGCAGCTCTACCGCGGCATGGACATCGGCACCGCGAAACTGCCGGTGGCCGACCGTCGCGGCATCCCGCACCACCTGCTCGACGTTCTCGCGGTGACCGACGAGGCCACCGTGGCCCGGTACCAGACCGAAGCCCGCGCCGCGATCACCGACATCGTGGGGCGCGGCCGGGTGCCCATCCTGGTCGGCGGATCGGGCCTCTACGTGTCGAGCGTGGTCTACGACTTCCGATTCCCCGGAACCGATTCCGAGCTGCGGGCCCGGTTCGAGGCCGAACTCACCGCGCAGGGACCCGGGGCCCTCTACACCCGGCTGAAGGCCGTCGACCCGGATGCCGCGGCCCGGATCGGCGCCAGCAACGGGCGGCGCCTCGTTCGTGCGCTCGAGGTAGTCGAAATCACCGGGGCCCCGCACACCGCGGCGCTGCCCGACGCCCCCGTGTACTGGATGCCCGCGCTCACACTCGGGCTGCGCGCACCCCGGGCCGAACTCACCCCGCGGCTCGACGCGCGGGTCGAACGGATGTGGGCGGACGGGCTCGTCGACGAGGTCGAGGGCCTGATCCCGGCCGGGATCGAAACCGGCGTGACCGCCAGCCGCGCCATCGGCTACGCGCAGGCGCTCGGCCAGCTCACCGGCACCCTCACCCGGTCGGAGGCCATCGAGACGACCCAGCAGATCACCCGCCGGTACGCCCGTCGCCAGGTGTCCTGGTTCAAGCGGTCCCCGCAGACGCACTGGATCGACGCGTCGGCCCCCGATCGGCTGGACCGCGCGCTCGCGCGCCTGGCCGACCCGGCCCGGCCCGCCGAGCACTGGGCCGCGGACTCGCCGTCGTAAACTTGGTTCCCATGGGAACTGATCTGAACTTCACCAAGGGCCACGGCACCGGGAACGACTTCGTGCTCTTCGCCGACCCCGACGGGCAGATCGAGCTCACCCCGGACCAAATCCGGGCCGTCTGCGACCGCCGTTTCGGGATCGGCGGCGACGGCATCATCCGTGCCGTGCGCTCCCGCAGCCTGCCCGCCGGGGCGGCGGCCCTCGCCGAGGACGACCAGGCGGAATGGTTCATGGACTACTGGAACGCCGACGGCACGGTCTCGGAGATGTGCGGCAACGGCATCCGGGTCTACACCCGGTTCCTGGTCGAGCAGGGTCTGGCCGTTCTCGAACGCGGTGAGACGCTCAGCATCGGCACCCGCGGGGGCGTGCGCGATGTGCAGCGCGGCGCCGCCGGCTATCAGGTTGACCTCGGCCGGTGGCGGCTCGACGGTGGAGAGCCGCTCGTTCGAGCCAGGAACCTTCCCGTCGCCCGGCCCGGCCTGGGCATCAACGTGGGCAACCCGCACGTCGTCGTCGCCCTCGCGGACGAAGACGAGCTGCTGGGCGCCGACCTGACCGTCGTGCCCCAGCTCGATCCCGCCCCGGCCGCCGGAGCGAACGTCGAATTCGTGCTGCCCGGCGACCCGCTCGTCGTGAACGGGGTCGGACGCATCCGGATGCGCGTGCACGAGCGCGGCAGCGGCGAGACGCTGTCCTGCGGCACGGGCGCCGCGGCCGCCGCCCTGGCCACCCGGCACTGGGCCGGCGCCGGGGCCCCCCACCAGTGGCAGATCGAGGTCACCGGGGGAGTGCTGGGCGTGCGCATGTTCCCGACCGAAGACGGCGAGCACGTCTCCCTGTCGGGCCCCGCGGAGCTCGTCTTCGACGGGGTCTTCCGCCTGAACTGAGTCGCCGCCTGAACTGACCTGCGCGGCGCGCTAGCGGGGCTGCTCGGCCTGCCGCTGGACCCGAAGCACGCGGAAGCCCTTGCTGATGGCCCGGCGAGACGTGGTGAATTCCGAAGGAAGGTCGCCGTCGAGCCAGCGCTGCAGGGAATCGGAGCCGAGGTTGCGCTGCACGACCAGCCAGGCATCCGAGTCCGGCTCCAAACGCGGCAACCAGGTGCGCAGCATCGAGTGCAGCTCGGTCTTGCCGACCCGGATCGGCGGGTTGGACCAGATGGTGCGGAAACTGACGTGGGCGGGAACCTGCTCGGGCAGGACCGCCGTGACGTTGGTGAGGCCCAGCTTCTCGGCGTTCAGGCGCACCAGGTCGAGCGCGCGTTCGTTCACGTCGACGGCCCAGATCGTGGCGCGGGGCGAGGCGAGAGCCAGGTGCAGGCTGATCGGGCCCCAGCCGCAGCCCAGGTCGAGGAAGTCGCCCCCGGGCGGCGGGGTGGGCGCGTTGTTCAGCAGAACCTGGGTGCCGGTGTCGATGTGGTCGGGGCTGAAGACGGAATTGGCGGTGGTCAGCTCGCGTTCCTGGCCTCCCAGTTGTACGCTCACCTGACGGAGTTTGAGGGTGCTGTCGGGTGCCGGGGTGAAATAGTGGTCGGAAGGCATAAAGGGAACTTATCCTGCTTCGAGGAACTAATGTTAAAGCAATGACTGAGTCAAACTTGCCAGGCGACACCGACGACGTGGTCGCACGCGTCCTCGCCAGCGCCGACAGCAAAGCCGCCGGATACTCACTGTTCCGCAGCGGCAGCGCGCAGGCCCTGCAGGCCGAATCCGCCGAGTCGCACGACGGTGAGGGCCACGACGGCGCGCAGCTCGACCGGGAAGACCGCAACGCCCTGCGCCGGGTGCCCAGCCTCTCCACCGAGCTCGAGGACGTCACCGAGGTCGAATACCGCCAGCTGCGGCTGGAGAACGTGGTGCTGATCGGGCTGTACACCCACGGCACCGTCGCCGACGCCGAGAACTCGATGCGGGAACTCGCTGCGCTGGCCGAAACCGCCGGCGCGACCGTGCTCGACGGCCTGATGCAGCGCCGGTCCAAGCCGGACGCCAGCACCTACCTCGGCAAGGGCAAGGCCGAAGAGGTGGCCGGCATCGTCAAGGCGATGGGCGCCGACACAGTCATCGCCGACACCGAGCTCGCGCCCAGCCAGCGCCGCGCGCTCGAGGACGTCGTCAAGGTCAAGGTCATCGACCGCACCGCCGTGATCCTCGACATTTTCAGCCAGCACGCGAAGAGCCGTGAGGGCAAGGCACAGGTCGAACTGGCCCAGCTCGAATACCTCCTGCCGCGCCTGCGCGGCTGGGGCGACTCCATGTCCCGCCAGGCCGGTGGACAGGTCGGCGGCGCGGGCGCCGGCATGGGCTCGCGCGGCCCCGGTGAGACCAAGATCGAACTCGACCGCCGCCGCATCCACACCCGGATGTCCCGGCTGCGCAAGCAGATCCTCGAGATGAAACCCGCCCGCGAAGCCAAGCGGGCCAACCGCAAGCGCAACGCCGTGCCATCCGTTGCCATCGTCGGCTACACGAACGCCGGCAAGTCGAGCCTGCTCAACCGCATCACCCGGGCGGGCGTGCTCGTCGAAAACTCCCTCTTCGCCACCCTGGACGCCACCGTGCGCAAGTCCACGACGGCCGACGGGCGCCTGTACACCCTGACCGACACCGTCGGTTTCGTGCGCAACCTGCCCCACCAGCTGGTGGAGGCGTTCCGGTCCACTCTCGAAGAGGTCGCCGACGCCGAGGTCATCGTGCACGTCGTCGACGGTTCACACCCGGACCCGTCGAGCCAGCTGTCGACGGTGCGCGAGGTGATCGGCGAGGTCGGCGCACGGGAGATCCCCGAAGTGGTGGTCTTCAACAAGAGCGACCTGATCAGCGACGACGACCGGCTCGTGCTGCGCGGCCTCTGGCCCCAGGGCATCTTCGTGTCGGCGCGGAGCGGCGAGGGCATCGAGGAACTGCTCGCCGAGATCTCCGACCTGCT
This sequence comes from Cryobacterium sp. TmT2-59, assembly GCF_004403545.1. NCBI lineage: Bacteria > Bacillati > Actinomycetota > Actinomycetes > Micrococcales > Microbacteriaceae > Cryobacterium > Cryobacterium sp. TmT2-59. The sequence goes on from NZ_SOGM01000102.1 coordinate 55,460, forward strand.
TCCTCGACCCGGCATCCGGCTGGACCTGCTCATCCCCTACGAGCACGGCGACCTGATCGCCCTGCTGCACGACCAGGGGCAGGTGCTCGCGACCGAGTACGCCGAGACGGGCACCCGGGTCACGGCCCTCGTGACGGCCGAGATCCAGCCGCAGTTCGCGGATTTCGTCGTGCTGCCCGCCGTCACCGACTGACCGCGTCACAATCCGTCACCGACTGGCGACGTCCCGCGCGGCGTTGTTAGAGTGTCTCCAATCGTTGCCGCCGAGGTCTGTCCTCGGTGGCATGGAGCGACAGCCGAGCCCGGCGCCCGCCCGCGAACACCCGCCAGGCGCGCCCGGCGGTCCGCGGCCGCCCGGCCAGCCCAGTGCCTGGCACTGGCTTCTGTCGAATGAGGAACACATGTCCACCACTTCGGAGCCCGACTGCGGGAGGATCCCGTTCTCTTTCGAGCTGTATCCACCGAGATCGGATGCCGCCGCAACCGCCCTGCACGCGACCATCGCCACCATGGCCTCGGCCGGGCCGGACTTCATCTCGGTGACCTATGGGGCGAACGGGTCCTCCCGCAGCTCCTCGCTCGAGGTGCTCACCCACATCCTGAAGACCACGACGGTCGATCCGATGGCCCACCTCACCTGCGTGGGCTCGTCCAGCCTGGAGGCGAGCCGGCTGATCCGCGAATTCCTGGATGCCGGCGTGCGCAGCTTCCTCGCCCTGCGCGGGGACCCGCCCGAGGGCGCCGGCGAGGGCGAGGCGTTCCTCGGCGACCTGGGCAGCGCGGCGGAACTGGTGCAGCTGATCCACCGGGTGCAGGCGGAGCGGGTGCCCTATCGGGAGACGGTCATCCCCGGCATCCCGGGCGCCCGGGCGGTGAAGACCGAACGGGAGAAGGTGCGTATCGCCGTCGCCGCGTTCCCGAATGGTCACCCGCGGTCACGGTCCACCTCGCAGGACATCGACACCCTGCTGGCCAAGCAGGCCGCCGGGGCGAACCTCGCCATCACCCAGCTGTTCTTCCACGCCGACCACTATCTGAGCTTCATCCAGCGGGCCCGGACGGCCGGGGTCGAATTCCCCATCCTGCCCGGGATCATGCCGGTCACCAGTCCGGCCCGGCTGCGCCGCATCCTCGAGCTCTCCGGCGAGGAGCTGCCCTCCGAGCTGGCCATCCAGCTCGAAGTGGAGCCGACCCGGGAGGGACAGCGGGAGATCGGCACCCGTCACGCCACCGACCTCGCCCGTGAGCTGATCGCGGGCGGCGCCCCCGGCCTCCACCTGTATGCCTTCAACCAGGCCGACACCGTTCTCGCCGTTCTGGCCGGGGCCGGTCTGATCAAACCCGTCCTCGGTTAGACGGAGCGCAGGACGGCGACGACCTTGCCGAGGATCTCGGCGTGGTCGCCGACGATAGGTTCGAAATTGGAGTTCCGCGGGAGCAGCCAGGTGTGACCATCGCGCTGGCGGAAGACCTTGACGGTGGCTTCGTTGTCGAGCATGGCGGCGACGATCTCGCCGTTCTCCGCCGTCTTCTGCTGACGCACCACGACCCAGTCGCCGTCCATGATGGCCGCGTCGATCATGGATTCGCCCGCGACCTTGAGCATGAACAGCTCGCCCTTGCCCACCAGCTGGCGGGGGAGCGGGAAGATCTCGTCGATCTGCTGTTCCGCGGTGATCGGGATGCCGGCGGCGATGCGCCCGACGAGGGGGACCATCGCGGCGTCGCCCACCTGGGCGCCCGAGTGGAAGCTTTCCGTGCTGCTTGACGAGGCATCCTCGGGCGACTGCGGAATCTCGATCAGCACCTCGAGGGCGCGGGGGCGATTGGGGTCCCGGCGGAGGTACCCGCTCAGCTCGAGCTGGTTGAGCTGGTGCGTGACGCTTGAGAGCGAGGACAGGCCGACGGCGTCGCCGATCTCGCGCATGCTCGGCGGGTAGCCGCGCTGGCTGACCGAGCGCTGAATGACGTCCATGATCGCGAGCTGTTTCTCGCTCAGGCTCTTGCGCCGTCTCGTCCCGCTTTTTTCGCGGGGGCCGCTGGGGTCTTGGGCCACGATTGTCGCTCCTCGTCTCGGGCTGCGCGCGGCCCCGGTAGGCGGTGATCACCGGGCCGCGAGCGAATGTCGGGGGTGCCTGATTGTGTTGCAACCAGACACTCGAAACTGTATCCACCTCCGCGCGGATAGACAAACATTCATTCGAGTGTGTCGCAAGTTTTTTTGAGGAATTTCTTCAAAAGGGCTTGATTGTTCGAATAATCGAATATACATTCGGAACATAGGTTCGCATCCGGCTCTCCCGGCCGAGAGCCGGATGCGACTTAACACAGGAGGTTCGACATGAGCACTGCATTCACCATGAGTTCTGCCCTCGGTCTGAGCGGCGCACTCGATCTGAGCACCGCACCCGACGCGAGCGCCGCCCAGGGGCTGCGCGTCGCCACCGGGCGCAGCACCCTGCGCATCACCCGGCGCGGACGCATCGTCCTGACCATGCTGGTTTCGGTTCCGCTCGTCGCCACGGCACTGGCCGTCGCCCTCAACGGGGGCATCGCCGTCGCCGAGAATTCGAACGTGGGCGGTCGTGTCGCCACGGCCTTCGAGTACGTGACCGTCCAGTCCGGGCAGTCCCTGTGGGAGCTGGCCGAGACCGTCGCCCCGACCTCGGACCCGCGTGAGGTGATCGCGGAGATCGTCAGCCTCAATCAGCTGCCGTCCGACAGCGTGCAGCCCGGTCAGCGTCTCGCCCTGCCGAACGAGTACTGACCTTTTCAGTAATATGGGGGGAGTGACCAGTCTCAACGACCTGCCCCTCCGTGACAATCTGCGCGGACTCACTCCCTACGGGGCGCCCCAGCTTCATGTTCCGGTGGCCTTGAACGTGAACGAGAACACGCACGGCATCCCCGCCGCGGTGGCCGACGACATCGCCGCGGCCCTCGCCGTGGCCATCCGCACGGTCAACCGGTACCCGGACCGCGAGTTCACCGAACTGCGGGACTCCCTGGCCCGCTACCTCGGGCACGGGTTGACCCGGAACAACATCTGGGCGGCCAACGGCTCCAACGAGGTGCTGCAGCAGGTGCTGCAGGCGTTCGGCGGCCCCGGCCGCTCCGTTCTGGGCTTCGCGCCGACCTACTCGATGTATTCCCTGCTCGCCTCCGGCACCGGAACCCGCTGGATCGCCGGCGGTCGCGACGCTGACTTCGAACTGTCCCCGGCCACGGCCGTCGAATGGGTCGACCGGGTGGCACCGGACCTCGTCTTCCTGTGCTCCCCGAACAACCCCACCGGCACCCCCCTCTCCCTGGAGACGATCGAGGCCGTCTACAACGCGACCGACGGAATCGTCGTGGTCGACGAGGCCTACGCCGAGTTCGGTCCGGATGGCTCGCCCAGCGCGATGAGCCTGCTGCCCGGGCGCGAGCGTCTGCTCGTGTCCCGCACCATGAGCAAGGCCTTCGCCTTCGCCGGGGCCCGCGTCGGCTACCTCGCGGCCGACCCGGCTGTGACGGATGCCCTGCGCCTGGTTCGCCTGCCGTACCACCTGTCTGCGCTCACCCAGGCGGCCGCGGTGGCCGCCCTGGCGCACACGCCGGAGATGCTCGCCATGGTCGACGACATCCGTGGCCAGCGGGACCGGCTCGTCAGCGAACTCGCCCGCCTCGGCTACACCCCCCTCCGCAGCTCGAGCAACTTCGTTCTCTTCGGCGGCGTGGAGGACCCGCGGGCGACCTTCGAGGCGCTCCTGGCCCTGGGCATCCTCGTGCGCGACATCGGGATCAGCGGTCACCTCCGCGTCACGGCGGGCACCGAGGCCGAGACCACGGCCTTCCTCGAGGCCCTCGAGGGCCTCGGACGGCAGTGAACACCCCGGGCCAATAAACTAAACGGCATGAGCTTCTCTTCAGCGTCCACCTCGCCCCGCTTCGCCCACCTGCAGCGTGAGACGAGCGAGTCCAGCATCGACCTGTCGCTCAACCTCGACGGCACCGGTGAATCCGACATCCAGACATCCGTGCCGTTCTACGACCATCTGCTCACCGCGTTCGCCAAGCACTCCCTGACCGACCTCACCGTGCGCGCCCGCGGCGACATCGACATCGACGTGCACCACACGGTGGAGGACGTCGGTATCCTGCTGGGCCAGGCCATCAAGCAGGCCCTCGGTGACAAATCCGGCATCTCCCGCTACGGCGACGCCCTCGTGCCCCTCGACGAGGCCCTCGTGCAGGCGGTCGTCGACATCTCCGGCCGCCCCTACCTTGTGCACACGGGAGAGCCGGACGGCTTCGAGTACCACCTGATCGGCGGCCACTTCACCGGGTCGATGGTGCGTCACGTGTTCGAGGCGATCGCCTTCAACGCCGGCCTGACCGTGCACGTGACCGTGCAGGGCGGCCGCGACCCGCACCACATCGCCGAGGCCGAGTTCAAGGCCTTCGCCCGCGCCTTCCGGCAGGCCAAGGCACTCGACCCGCTCGTCTCCGGCATCCCGTCGACCAAGGGTGCGCTGTGACCAGCGTCGTCGTCTTCGACTACGGCACGGGCAATGTGCACTCCGCCGTGAAGGCGCTCGAACTGGCCGGGGCCGACGTCACCCTGACCCGCGACCGCAAGCAGGCGCTCGAAGCCGACGGGCTGGTCGTTCCCGGCGTCGGCGCGTTCAGCGCGGTCATGGACGCCCTCAGGGAGGTCAGGGGCGACGAGATCATCGACCGCAGGATCGCCGGCAGCCGGCCGGTCCTGGGCATCTGCGTGGGCATGCAGGTCTTGTTCGAGCACGGCGTCGAACGCGGCGTCGACACCGAGGGTCTGGGCGAGTGGCCCGGCACCGTCACCCAGCTGCGCGCGCCGGTGCTGCCGCACATGGGCTGGAACACCGTCACGCCCGACCCGGACTCCGTCCTGTTCCGGGGGCTCGAGGGTGAGCGCTTCTACTTCGTGCACTCCTACGCCGCGCAGGAGTGGACCCTGGAGGTCATGCCTCCCTTCCCGAAGCCGCGCCTGACCTGGGCCGAGCACGGGGGCCCGTTCCTGGCCGCGGTCGAGAACGGACCGCTCGTGGCCACCCAGTTCCACCCGGAGAAATCCGGGGAGGCGGGCATCCGTCTGCTCTCGAACTGGCTCGGCTCCCTGCACGACTAGCCGGCCGGCGCTGCTGCCCCGTCTCATCCGGTCAGCGCCCCGCCGTGACCGGCCCCAACCCGCGACCATCCGCACCGATTCCCCCGAACTGAGGACCACCATGACTCCGAACACCCCCGCTCCGCGTCTCGTTCTGCTGCCGGCCGTCGATGTGGCCGACGGCAAAGCCGTGCGCCTGACCCAGGGTGAGGCCGGCACCGAGACCAACTACGGCGACCCCGTCGACGCGGCCCTGGACTGGGCTCGCCAGGGCGCAGAGTGGATCCACCTGGTCGACCTGGACGCCGCCTTCGGCCGCGGCACCAACACCGCGGTGATCCGCGACGTCATCCGTGAGGTCACCGGGGTCAAGATCGAGCTCTCCGGCGGCATCCGCGACGACGCGTCGCTGGACGCGGCCCTGAACGCGGGCGTGAGCCGGATCAACCTCGGCACCGCGGCGCTGGAGAACCCGGAGTGGGCGGCGCAGGTCATCGCCCGTCACGGCGACGCCGTCGCCGTCGGCCTCGACGTGCGCGGCACCACCCTCGCGGCCCGCGGCTGGACCAAGGAGGGCGGCGACCTCTGGCAGGTCCTGGCCCGCTTGGAGGAGGCCGGCTGCTCCCGCTACGTCGTCACCGACGTGACCAAGGACGGCACCCTGCAGGGCCCCAACATCGACCTGCTCCGCCAGGTGATGGAGCGCACCGACAAGCCGGTCGTCGCCTCCGGCGGCATCTCCAGCCTGGACGACCTCCGCGCGCTGCGCGAGCTCGTGCCCCTCGGCCTCGAAGGCGCGATCGTGGGCAAGGCCCTGTACGCGGGGGCGTTTACCCTGGGCGAGGCGCTGGATGTCGCGGGCGCGTAACCTCGGCTCGACCGGCCTGCCCGGCGGACCTGGCGGAGCGGGCGGACCCGGGGGGCCTGGCGACTCCGCCGGGCAGCCCTGGGCCGGCCGGGAATTCGAGACCAACGAGCATGCCGAGGACGACGGCCTTGCCCCGGCTCCACTGCTGGCGGCACTGCGACTTTTTCGCGTCCGGGAGGCCGGCGAGGAAGCGGTGATCGACGCCATCCGTGAGTCGCGGCTGCTCGTGCCCCTGGTGACCCGGCTCGGCGACTCGGCCACGACTTCGGCCGGGCTGCTCATCGACAAGACCCAGGAGCTTTCGATCATCACCGTGGCGGGGCCCGACGGCCGCACGGCGCTGCCCGTCTTCTCCTCGACCGCCGCGATGGCGGCCTGGAACGCGGATGCCCGACCCGTGCCGTCCGACGGCATCCGGGTCGCGCTGGCCGCGGCGCAGGAGAACACCGACCTGGTCGTGCTCGACCCCACCGCGGACACCGAGTTCGTCGTGCGCCGGCCGGCGCTGTGGGCCATCGCCCAGTCGAAGCCGTGGACGCCAAGCTACGCCAGCCGCGAGGTCGCGGATGCCTTCACCGCCTCCGTCGGCACGGAGCTGAGCGTGCTCGGCGTGCAACTGGCCGCGGGCGACCCCACCGGTCGCCTGGCCGGACCCGAGCTGCTCGTGCGCCTCGAACTGGTCGACGGGCTGACTCAGGCCGAGCTCGACGCCACGCTCGCCCGGCTCGCCGCCCGCTGGTCGGCCAGTGACGTGATCGCAACCCAGGTGGATTCGCTCAAGGTGCAGCTCGCCGCGTCGGCGTAGCTCGGCTGCTCGCTCGCCCGCCCGCCCGCTCGCCGGCCCGCTCGCCCGCCGGCCCGCTCGCTCGCCCGCCGGCCC
>NZ_SOGM01000099.1:0-68752 GCF_004403545.1 Cryobacterium sp. TmT2-59
CCCTCATCGCCCTCGCCATGCTCAGCCTCGGCGGCCACAAACCAGTGCTCCCCGGCCGGGTTTAACCCACGGTTACGACAGGAGAGCCAAAATCTCCGTCGAATTCGTTAGGGCGTGGGGCTCCCACGCGTGCGGGGGATGTGCGGGAGACGCGCGGGGCTGGCTCGCGAGGCCAGCCGAGGCAGGCCTAGAGGGGCTCGCCCGAGGTTCGGGCCGCCGGGACGGATGCGCCGGGCGCCGGCTCCGGCTGCTCGCGGGGCTCGTGGTGCGGCGCCGTTCCGGACAGGCGCAGGGTGGCCAGGAAGCCGAGCACGAGGAACCCCGCCGCGGCGAAGGCCGAGTAACGGGTGCCGTCGCTGAAGGCCTCCCGCGCGGCATCCGCCACGGCCGGGCTCTGCGCCTCCAGGGCCGGGATCGCGGAGCCGGCGCTGTCCACGACCGCGTCCACGATCTGGGTCTGCGTCTGGGCCGGCAGACCCGGCACAGAGGACAGCTTCTCGTCGAGCGAGGCCCCGACCGCGGTGAACAGCACGGTGCCGAGCACCGCGATGCCCAGCGCAGACCCGATCTGCCGGGCGGTGCTGGAGGTGCCGGAGCCCTGGCCGCTCTGGGACACCGGCACATCCTTGAGCACCACGCCGGTCAGCTGGGCGGTGGCCAGGCCGACGCCCATTCCGTAGACGAACAGGAACGGCACGACCACCAGCCAGGTGGCATCCGCCGTGATGACGAGGCCGAGCCCGGTGACACCGATGATCTCCGCAACGATGCCCATGCGCACGATCGTCTCCGGTGAAGTCTTGTTGCCGAACGCGCCCGACAGCCCGCTGGCCACGAAGGAGCCCATCGCGAGCGCGAGCAGCACGAACCCGGTCTGCAGGGCGTCGTAGCCGAGCACGTTCTGCAGCCAGAGCGGCAGCGAGAGGATAATGCCGAATTCGCCGAGCGACACGATCATGGCGGCGATGTTGCCGTTGCGGAACGACGGGATCGCGAACAGGGAGAAGGCGAGCAGGGTGGTCTTGCCGACCCGCTGGCGGTAGAGCCCCCAGTAGACGTACGCGACCCCGGAGAGAATCGTGAGCAGGAACACGAACGGGATGATGGACACCTCGTACGGCCAGGTCCAGTCGCCGACCGTCGGGGCATTGTTGGTGAGCCACCAGCCGTAGCTGCGGCCCTCGATCAGCCCGAAGACGAGCGAGGCGCTGGCGATGACCGAGAGGATGGCGCCGACCACGTCGACGCGGCGGGGCTCCCCCGCGTCCTTGGATTCGGCCACGAAAACCAGCACGCCGACGATGATGACGATCCCGAGCGGCACGTTGATGCCGAACGCCCACCGCCACGAGTAATACGTGGTCAGCCAGCCGCCGAGCAGCGGGCCGACGGCCACCATGCCGCCGATGGTCGAGCCCCAGATCGCGAACGCGATGCCGCGGTCCCGGCCGCGGAAGGTCGCGTTGATGATCGACAGCGACGTGGGCAGCACCATCGCGCCGCCGACGCCCTGCACCAGCCGGGCCAGGATGAGCAGGTCACCCGACTGCGAGAACGCGGCGAAGACGGATGCCGTGGCGAAGACGACCACGCCGAGGATCAGGATGCTGCGGCGCCCGAAGCGGTCCGCGAGGGTGCCGAACACGAGCAGGAGCGCTGCGAAGACGAGGGTGTAGCTCTCCTGCACCCACTGCACCTGGGTCGAGGTGATGGCCAGGTCGTCCACGATCGAGGGGATGGCGACGTTGATGATCGTGGAGTCGACGATGATCAGGGCCACCGCGACGCTGATGAAGACGAGGCCGAACCAGCGGCGGCGGGCCGCTGCGGCGGGCGAGGTGACGGCGGGGGCGGGGGCGGGGCCGGTCATGCGGATACCAATCCTTCTGTTGAGGCGAACGAGGAGCTGCGGATGCGGGCGAAGGCCGTGACGATCACGATCACGGCCACCGCGGCGATGGCCGCGATCGCGGTCGGGGTGGAGAGGAGGTAGCCGGTCAGCCGGGCGACGGCCACCCAGCCGAGGCCCCAGCAGAGCGAGGCGGCGGGGGCGAGCCGGCCACGGCCGTAGAGGGCGATCAGCACGCCGACCAGGCCGGCCACCGCGATCACCCCGACCCCCCAGACGTCGGAGCCGAGGCCGAAGCCGAAGAAGCCGGAGGCGACCAGCACGGCCGTCACGTTCGCGGCGGTCGCGACGCTGACCCAGCCGAGGTACAGGCCGACCGTGCCGTCGGCGACGATCGTCTCGATCAGGTTCTTCGGCCGCGACGCGAGGGTGAGCCGGAAGGCCCGGGTCAGCACGATCAGCAACAGCACGATCACGGGGACGCTGAGCACCAGAAGATCGAACTGGATGCTGAGGATCCAGGCGGCGTTCAGCACCAGCGAGGCCGCGATCGGGTAACCGAGGGCGCGCTGCCGGGCATCCGTCTTCTGCGCCGGCAGGAACTGCCAGATGGCGTAGGCGATGAGGCCGAGGTAGATCGGCGTCCAGATGCCGAATGCCGGGCCGCCGGGCGCGATCGGAGTCGCGTCCGCGGCGAGGGCACCGCCCGACGCGTTCTGGATCGGGGTTCCGCCGGCGGCGCCCGAGCCGATGAACGACCCCACGATGGCCAGGACGGCGCTGACCAGCACCACCGTCTGCCGCAGGCGATCGCTGCTCTGTTTCATTTCAGTCTCCTAGTAATCAGCTAGCTGATGACTTGACGCTAGCACTAGATTAGGGGCATGACCACACCTGATCCGGGACCTCCCGCGGAGAAGGAGCCGCTGACCGAGTCGATGGCCTGCTGGCCGACCGGACGCCTGCTCTCGACCGCCGCACGGCTGGTCGAACACGCCTGGGTGGAGGCCCTGGACCGGCTTGGACTCACCCACGCCGGCATGATCGCGCTGCACCTGCTCGGCTCGGGACCGCTCAGCCAGACCGAACTCGCGCACGCCGCCCGGGTGCAGACCCAGACCATGTCCCGCACCCTCGAACGGCTCGAACGGGAGGGCTACGTGGTGCGCACCCGGGACGAACACGACGCCCGGCGACACTCCGTGGCCCGAACGGATGCCGGCACCGCCGCCTGGGAGAAGTCGCGCACGCTGGAGGCGGACCTGTTTCCCGCGCTCGAGAACGCCGACGCGATGCGCGACACGCTGCTCCAGATCATCTCCGCTTCCTCCGCCCACCGCTGGTAGCACTCACCTAGTAGGACGCCTCCGAACAGGTTTGCTGCGCGGCGGTCTGGCCCCGGAGCCCCTCGAGCACCGCCGGGCTGGTCGGGGTCGGGGTCGGCGTGGGGGTCGGCGCCGGGGCCGGGCCCGAGACGGGGCCAGCCGACGGGTTGGTGCCGGGCAGGATCGACGGTGGCGCCGACGGGGCAGCCGACGCAGGGACCGACGTTGCGGGGGCGGTCGGCCCCGGGGACGCCTGGTCGAGCGTGGCACTGGGACCGAGCGCATCCGGCGCGAGTGCGAAGGATTCGTCGGCGGCGACCTTGCGGAATAGCTCAGTGGCGAGGTCCGGGGACGGCACGAGCTTGGCGCTGTTGTCCGGGTTGGGCTCCGAGGGGTACTGCACGAACACGATCCGGTCGAGGCTGATGTCCCGCAGCGCCAGCGCCATGCTCACCATGGTGGACATGTTCGCGAGCGAAGTGGAAAGCTTGAGGTTCTGGCCGGCGGCGGCGGACAGCCGAGACAGCTTGGGCAGGTCGGTCAGAGTGGAGTTGCTCTTCAGCACCCGCACGAGCGAGGACATGTAGGCCTGCTGCGAGGAGATCCGGGACAGGTCGCTGCCGTCTCCCACCCCGTGCCGGCTGCGGAGGTAGGACAGTGCGGTCTGGCCCGACACGACGCTCGGTCCGGCCGGGAGGTTCAGCCCGGTGTACGGGTCGTTGATGGGGTCGGTCAGGCAGATCGGCACGCCTCCCACCGCATCGGCCATGGCGACGGTGCCCTCGAACGAGATCAGCCCCGCGTAGGGGATCGACAGTCCGGTCAGGAGGCCGACCGTCGCGACCACGCATCCCAGACCGCCCCGGCCGAACGCCTCGTTGATCGGCTGGGCCGAGACCGCGCCCGCGACGTCGCCGGTGACCGGGTCGGTGCAGTCCGGTTGCGGGATGACGAGGTCCCGGGGAATGCTGACGACGACGGCGCTCCGGTGGTCCGCCGCCACGTGCAGCAGGATGTTCACGTCATTGAGCGTGCCGCCACGATCGCCGAAGGCCGCGCTCTGGTCGGCCGTGTTGTCGACCCCCACCATCAGCACGTTGAAGCCGCCGTCGAACGAGCCGAGCTGCGGGGCGGCGGCCCCGCGGCCATCCGTGCGGCCGTTGGAGATGTCGACCGCGTTCGCCGTGACATCGTTGGCGAATCGGGTCACCCACAACCCCGCCAGGACCGTGCCGCTGACCAACACGACCGCGAGGGTGCTCGCGGTGAACTCGAGCAACGGCAGCCCCGTGCTGTGCCAACGGGAGCGGCGCCGGTGCCGCACCGGAACGGTGCCGTGGCGGCGCCCCGGCTCGGCCAGTTCGTCGGGTTGCCCATCCGGAGCCACCGGTCCCTCCCGCCACTCGAGTATGCGAAACTGCGGAGATGCTCATCAACGGAGTGCACCACATCGCCATTATTGCCAGCGACTACGAAGTGTCCAAGGCCTTCTATCTCGAGATTCTGGGGTGCACCCTCGAAGCGGAGTACTACCGCGCCGAACGGGAGTCCTGGATGGGCAAACTCGCCCTGAACGGCCATTACCTGATCGAGTTGTTCTCGTTTCCGGACACCCCGCCCCGCCGCAGCGGACCCGAGGCGCTCGGGCTGCGCCACCTCGCGTTCGAGGTCGACGACGTGGCGGCGGCGCACGCCGAACTGCTGGGCAAGGATGTCGACTGCGAGGAGCTCCGGGTGGATCCCAACAACGGGAAGGCAATGTTCTTCTTCCGGGACCCCGACGGCCTGCCGCTGGAGGTCTACGAACGCTGACCCGGTTTCGGGGGCGATCGGTAGAGTGGCCCGCGCCATCGTCGCCTCCGCCCCGCAGGCGGAGTTGTTCCTGTATCCCGGTGATCAGCATTACTTCGCCGACAGTTCGTTGCCCTCCTACGATGCCGGCGCCGCCGAGCTCCTTCTGGAGCGGGTGATCGGTTTCCTGGGCAAGATCCCCGGGTGAGCAGCCGGGCCCGGGGCCGCTAGCGCGGCTCGACCAGGTGGAAGACCACTCCATCGTCCTGTACCGACACGCGCAGGCGGTCGAGACCGGGCACGACCAGGTCGGCCTCCAGTTCGGCGGCGAGGTGGGTGCCGACGACGCCGATCGTGGCGCAGCCGGCGGCGCGGGCCGCAGCGAGTCCGGCGGGGGCGTCCTCGACGACGACGCAGCGGGCCGGGTCGACGCCGAGACGTTCGGCCGCCAGCAGGAACGGCTCGGGGAACGGCTTGCCGCGGCTGGTGTCGTCGATGGTCACGACCGTGACCGGTGCGGAAAAGCCCGCGGCGTCCAGGCGCAGCAGGCAGAGTTCCCGGCCGCAGGACGTGACGATCGCCCGGCGGCCCTCGGGGATGCTCTGCATGAGTTCCGCCGCGCCGGCCAGGATCGTGACGCCATCCGTGTCGGCCAGTTCGAGCTCGGTCAGCCGCACGACGGATGTCTCGACCAGCTCCTCCGCCACCAGGGTCGCGATCATCTGACGTGCCGGTACGCCGTGCTCGGGCCCGGTGAACGACGGCCCGAGCCCGACCTCGGCGGCCCAGCGCAGCCAGGACCGGGTGACGGCCCGGGTGGAGTCGACCAGGGTGCCGTCCATGTCGAAGAGCACCGCCTGGAAGACCCGTCCCTCCAGGGCTTCCGTCACGTGGGGCACGGACGTGTCGAGCGGGGCGGTTCCTGGCTGCGTCATTCTGGTTCCATTCGTCTCTGGGTCGGTACCCCTCAAGTCTGCGCCCCCGCCGCGCCCGGACCTATCCGGGGCGGCGTCCCGGCCGGAGCGCATCCACCGCAACTACGCTGGAACTCATGACCACTCCTCCCCGCGCCGCCAGGAAGCCCCAGCAGCGCAGCTTCCACAACGATGTGTTCACCGACGACTACGACTGGCTGCGCGACAAGGACAGCCCCGATGTGATCGCCCATCTCGAGGCCGAGAACGCGTTCACGGATGCCCGCACCGCGCACCTGTCCCTGTTGCAGGAGCAGGTCTTCGAGGAAATCAAGGGTCGCACCCAGGAGACCGACCTCAGCGTTCCCGTTCGGCAGGGAAAGTGGTGGTACTACACCCGCACGGTGGAGGGGCAGTCGTACGGCATCCACTGCCGGGCGCCCATCGCGGGGCAGGGCGACTGGACGCCGCCGGTTCTGCCCGAGCAGGTTCCCGGAGTGACGCCGGGCCTTCCGGGCGAGCAGATCGTGCTCGACGACAACGCCGAGGCGGCGGGCCATGAGTTCTACTCGCTCGGCAGCACCGACGTCAGCGGTGACTCGAGCCGGCTGCTGTACGCCGTCGACGCCGAGGGCGACGAGCGGTACACGATCCGGGTGCGCACCATCGCGACCGGCGAGAACCTCGCCGACGAGATCCCGAACACCGGCGAGGGCGCCCTGTTCGACCCCAGCGGCCGCTACATCTTCTACACCACGGTCGACGACGCCTGGCGGCCCGACACCGTCTGGCGGCACGAGGTGGGCACCGCGGCATCCGCCGACGTGTCCGTCTTCCACGAACCCGACGAACGGTTCTGGGTGGGCATCGGCCTCACCCGCAGCCGCCGGTTCCTGCTGATCGAGGCCGGCTCGAGCGTCACCACCGAAACCCGCCTGCTCGACGCCGCCGACCCCACCGGGGACTTCGCGCTGGTCTGGCCGCGCCGCGACGGCGTCGAATACGACGTGGAGCACGCCGTGCTGGGCGGCGAGGACGTCCTGTTGATCGTGCACAACGACAACGCGGTCAATTTCGAACTGGTCAGCGTCTCCGTCACCGACCCGCAGGGCGGGAAACGGATGCTGCTGCCCCACGACGCCGCCGTGCGCCTGGAAAGCATTGACGCCTTCCGCGATTTCGTGGTGGCCGAATACCGCCGGGACGGGCTCACCCGCGTGGCCGTCGCCCCGTCCATGGCCGGGGGCGGGGCCGGGGGCGGTCTCGATTTCACCGAGCTCGCCTTTGAAGAACCGCTGTACTCGGTCGGCACCTCGGCCAATCCCGAGTGGGAGCAGCCGACCATCCGTCTCGGCTATACCAGCTTCGTCACCGCGTCGACCGTCTACGACCACGTCGTCGCCACCGGCGAGCGCCACCTGCTCAAGCAGCAGCCTGTGCTGGGCCGCTACGACCCGAGCCTGTTCGAGCAGCGCCGCGAGTGGGCCACCGCGGCCGACGGCACGCGGGTGCCGATCTCCCTCGTCTACCGGCGGGACCTGGTCGCGGCAGGCAAGCCCGCGCCGACCCTGCTCTACGGCTACGGGTCGTACGAGATCAGCATCGACCCGTCGTTCAGCATCGCCCGGCTCAGCCTGCTCGACCGCGGCATGATCTTCGCGATCGCGCACGTGCGCGGCGGCGGCGAACTCGGCCGGCTCTGGTACGAGAACGGCAAGAAGCTGCACAAGCGCAACAGCTTCACGGACTTCATCGACTGCGCCCAGCACCTGATCGACGCGGGTTACACCGCTCCCGACCGGCTCGTCGCCGAGGGCCGCAGCGCCGGCGGCCTGCTGATGGGCGCCGTCGCCAACCTGGCCCCCGAGCTGTTCTCCGGCATCCTCGCGGGGGTCCCGTTCGTCGACGCTCTGACGTCGATCCTGGACCCGTCGTTGCCGTTGACCGTGATCGAGTGGGACGAGTGGGGCGACCCGCTGCACGACCCGGAGGTGTACGCGTACATGCGCGGCTACTCCCCCGTTGAGAACGTGCACGACACGCACTACCCGCGCGTGCTCGCCGTGACCAGCCTCAACGACACCCGGGTGCTCTACGTCGAACCGGCGAAATGGGTGGCCCGGCTGCGCGACGTGGGGGCGGACGCGCTGCTGAAGACCGAGATGTCGGCCGGACACGGCGGGGTGTCCGGCCGCTACAGCCGCTGGCGTGAGACCGCGTTCGACTTCGCCTGGATCATCGATGCCGCGCGGGCGCATCCGTCGGGTGAAGGGGCGCTCACGGCCTGAGTCGGCGGGGACCGCGCCCGCGGCCCGGGTGAGCGGCCCCGAACCAATTCGACGGAGATTCTGCCCGAATCGCCCCCAAACAGCCCGCACAAGCAGTTTTGCGGCAAAATCTCCGTCGAATTGGGTGAACACCGGACACGGCGGCGCTCCGCCTGTGCGGCCCGCGTGAGAGCATGGAGCCATGTCTGAGGCCGGGTCTCCCCCGGCGCGGGCGGACTGGAAGCGGATTGCGGGGCGCGCCGCTGAGCCGGCCGGCGCAGCCGTGTCACCGGGCGCGCGGCGCGCCGCCCCGGCCCCGCCCGTGGCCATGGGCCTCCAATTCGAGCTGCGCGAGCAGACACCCCGCACGAACGACCGCTGGCGCGGCGCCACGGCCCGGACGGTCACGTCCCTCGGCGCCGGCCACGGCGTCCTGCGGCTGGGGGTGCGGCCGGTCATCCTGAATGCCCGAGGCAATTGGGTGCGCACCAACGTGTCCTGGAACCAGCTCGGCTTCCACCTGAACCGGTTGAACCTGAACCTGGCCCACCACCGCTGGCTCAGCCAGCTCCTCGCCCTGCACCGGGCCGTGCGCGGCGTCTACACCAGCCAGGAAGCCGACTGGCTCTACCTGGACGACTTCGCGAGCCCGCTGCTCTGGACTCTGTTCGACGAAGCCGACGTGCTCGGCCTGCGGCTGGTCGGCAGCAAGAAGGATGCCACGGTCACGGTGCACCGCGAGGCCCGCGTCAGCCTCGACGCCACCGCGCACATCGACTACGAGCTCCTCGACGCGATCGCGCTCGAGACCACCGCGCACCCCGCCGTGCCTGACACCATCGACGTCGCCCCCGCGACCACCCCCGCCACCGTGCCCGCGCCCGCCGGCCTGCGCCTGACCACCCGGCTCCTGTTCGACGGCGCCCCGCACGACCCCGCACGGGCGGGCGCCATCGGCACCCACGGGGTGTACGGCTTCGCCCTGGGTCCGCAGCCGGCGTTCACCCTGGCCCCCACCGCCGGCCCGCTTAGCCCCGAACAGGCCCGGCTGCTCGGCCGGCCCGATTCCGTGATCGTGCCCGAATCCGACGTGACCGAGTTCCTGACCGAGTTCTACCCGGCGCTGCGCCACGCCCTCCCGGTGACCAGCACGGATGCCACGGTGCACTTCCCCGAGTCCGACCCGCCCGTGCTCGTGCTCACCGCACGCTTCCGGCCCCGGCAGACCCTCGACCTGGGGTGGCACTGGGAGTACCACGAGGGTTCCGCCGTGACCGCGCTGCCCGTGCTGCCTTCGCTGCCCCTGCTGCCCGTCCGGGCCGTCCGGGCCGAGGCCGGGAGCCCGGCCGGGAGGCCGGCCGACAGCCCGGCCGACTCTCGTGGCGCAGGTTCTGGCCCGGGGCGCAGGCTCGAGCATGCGCCCCGGGCCGTAACCACCGCCACGACGAACGCTCCGGGCGACGATGGCACCGCCGACGGGACGAACGACGGGACGGACGACGGGACGGACGGCGACGGGACGGACGGCGACGGCACGGACGGCGGCACGGACCACAACGGCACGGGCGACGACGGCAGCAGGGACACGGCCGCCGAGCGCGACATCCTGGGCCGGGTCAACGCAGAGCTCGAGCAGGCCGGGCAGGGGCGGCTGGGCCCGGCCGCGGCATCCGTCACCCTGCAGGGCGTGGACGCGGCCGAGTTCACCGAGAAGACGCTGGGGCGGTTGGCGCTGCCGGGCGTGCGGGTCGATGCCGTCGGCGTGCAGCCGGACTACCGCGAGCTGACCGAGACGCCGGAGCTGACCATCACCACGATCGAGACCGACCAGCGCGACTGGTTCGACCTCGGCGTGATCGTGACCATCGACGGCCGCAGCGTGCCGTTCGGCCCATTGTTCAAGGCGCTGGCCAAGGGGCGGAACAAGCTCCTGCTCGTCGACAACAGCTATCTCTCGCTGCGGCAGCCGGCGTTCGAGCGGCTGCACGAACTGATCGACGAGGCCCGCGCCCTGCAGGAATGGGACACCGGGCTGCGGATCAGCCGCTACCAGGCCGGGCTCTGGGCCGAGTTCGAGGACCTCGCCGAGCACACCGAGCAGGCCGTGGCGTGGCGCGCGGCCGTGTCCGGGCTGCTCGCCCTGAACGGCCCGAACGGAGAGAACGGCGACACCGGCACCGGCGCGGCCGCGAGCACCGACACGAGCCCCGCCCCCGTCCTCGCACCGACCGCCCTCCCGGCCGGCGTGCGGGCGACCCTGCGCCCCTACCAAATGCAGGGCTTCACCTGGCTGGCGTTCCTCTGGCGGCACCGGCTGGGCGGCATCCTCGCCGACGACATGGGCCTCGGCAAGACGCTGCAGACCCTGGCGCTGATCGTGCACGCCACCGGCGAGCCGGGCCCGGTCGAGCCCGGCACCGACCGGCGGCCGTTCCTGGTGGTGGCCCCGACATCCGTCGTCGCCAATTGGGCCTCCGAGGCCGCCCGCTTCACCCCGGGCCTGACGGTGCGGGTGATCACGGCCACCGAGGCGGCGTCCGGCGTGACCCTGACGGATGCCGCGGCCGGCGCCGACGTGCTGGTCACCTCCTACACGCTGTTCCGTCTCGACTTCGAGGCCTACCAGGCCCACGGCTGGGCCGGACTGATCCTCGACGAGGCGCAGTTCGTGAAGAACCGCACCTCCCGGCTGCACCAGTGCGCACGCGAACTGAACACCCCGTTCAAGCTCGCCATCACGGGCACCCCGCTGGAGAACAACCTGTTGGAGTTACACGCGCTGTTCGCGATCGTGGCCCCCGGACTGTTCCCCTCCCTCCGCCGGTTCACCGAGGAATATGTGCGCCCGGTGGAACGCGGGGACAACCCGGAGCGGCTGGCCAGGCTGCGCCGACGCATCCGCCCCCTGCTGCTGCGGCGCACCAAGGAACTCGTCGCCCCCGAGCTGCCGCCCAAGCAGGAGCAGGTGCTGCAGATCCCGCTGAACGCCCGGCACCGCACCCTCTACGACACCTTCCTGCAGCGCGAACGGCAGAAACTCTTCGGCCTGATCGACGACCTCGACCAGAACCGGTTCATCGTCTTCCGCTCCCTGACCCTGCTGCGCCTGCTCAGCCTGGACCCGTCCCTGGTGGACGAGAAATACGCCGGCGTGCCGTCGAGCAAACTCGACGCCCTGTTCGAGCAGCTCGAGGACGTCGTCGCCGAGGGCCACCGGGCGCTTGTCTTCAGCCAGTTCACCTCGTTCCTGCAAAAGGCCGCGGCCCGGCTCGACGCCCGAGGCACCTCGTACTGCTACCTCGACGGCTCCACCCTGCGCCGGTCGGAGGTGATCGACCGGTTCAAGACGGGCGCCGAGCCGGTGTTCCTGATCAGCCTCAAAGCAGGCGGGTTCGGTCTCAACCTGACCGAGGCGGACTACGTGTTCCTGCTCGACCCGTGGTGGAACCCGGCCACCGAGACGCAGGCCGTCGACCGCACCCACCGGATCGGTCAGACCCGCAACGTGATGGTCTACCGCATGGTCGCGACCGGCACGATCGAGGAGAAGGTGATGGCCCTGCAGCAGCGCAAGGCCGCCCTGTTCGATTCCGTGCTGGGGGGCGAAGGCACCGGTTTCAGCGACGCCCTCACCGCCGACGATATCCGCGGCCTGCTCGAGCGCTGACAGGCCCTGAGAGCGGTCAGCGGGCGTCAGCCGGCCGGCAGCTCCTTGGCGATGGCCGCCGCCCACTCGTCGATCGCGGCCCAGTTGCGAAAGTCTCCCTCGGGCAGCAGGTCGCGGCCCGACGGGATACGCCGGACCAACCGGTCGCGGCGGCCGAGCACGGCCGGGTCGAGTGCACCGAAGAACACCTGCATCCCGCGCGGCTGGAGCGCCTGGCTGAACTCCTCGAATTGCTTCGGCTCGGACTCCTTGAGCAGGTCTCGGCCCTGGGCGTCCTTGCCCGCCGCGCCGAGCGGCCCGCTGCTGAACAGCCAGACCGGCTGGGTCGCGAGCAGCTCCCGATTGCGCTTGACGAACTCGGTCGCCTCCTTGCGCCAGGAGCCCATGTAGGCGGAACTGCCGATCACGAACCCGGCGTAGTCGCCGGGGTTGTCAACGGATGCGACGGGTCGGGCCTCGGCCTCGCGACCCGCTTCGCGGAGCTTCCGTGCGATGCGCTCCGCGATCCCCTCGGTGGCGCCGTACTTGCTCGAATAACCCACCAGTATCGTCATGATTGCCTCCCGCTCGTCGTGCACGCCGGCCCTACGGGGTCGTCAGTCCTACGGTTCAATCGTATTCGTGGCGAGCCTGATCCCGGGCGTTCCGCGCACCGATTATCCCACCCTGCCCCCAACGTTCACCGGGCGACGGTTTTCCTGCTGTCATCGGC
Source organism: Cryobacterium sp. TmT2-59 (assembly GCF_004403545.1). Lineage (NCBI taxonomy): Bacteria > Bacillati > Actinomycetota > Actinomycetes > Micrococcales > Microbacteriaceae > Cryobacterium > Cryobacterium sp. TmT2-59. Next base: position 12,526 of record NZ_SOGM01000099.1, read on the forward strand.
CACTGACAGCCCGTCCCCGCTGCTACTCTGATCATGAAATATGTGGGGGTCCATTGCAGTCGAAGTCAGGTGCTGATTACCGTCGCCGACTCGGCGTGTACATCGCCAGTCCGGGCACGAAGCTCATGTGGGTCATGGCATTACTGGTCTCCGCCTATGTGGCCGGACTGCTGTTGCCCGGCGACGCTCCCCGCCCCCTGCTCGACGGTTGGCTCGCGGGCCTGATCAAACTGGCTCTCGTCGGTGTCTGCTGGGCATCCGCGGCCAGAACGAGCTTCCGTCGTCCTGAACTCCTGCTGACCGCCGCGGGTGTCACCCTGGTCGGCATTTCCGACACCTACCTCCTCCTGGTTCCGGCGGATGTCCGACCGGTCGCCTTCCCGGCGCCGAACAACGTCGGCTACCTCGGGTTCTACGTTCTGATGCTGTCCGTGCTCGTGATCCTGCTGCGCCGCCAGATCCGCACCACAACCTGGTCGGTGGTGCTGGACAGCACCATCGGTGTCCTCGGCGCGTCCTCGGCGCTGGTCGTTCTGCTCACTCCCGTGCTGTTATCGATCGATGAGAACGGGACGGGCCTCTCCCTGGCACCGGGCATGGGCAACCCCCTGTTCACGCTGCTGCTGGTGGCCGGCATCGCCGGCATCGCGATCTCGCAGGGCCCGGTAGACAAGCGACGGTGGATCCTGTTCGTGCTCGGCCTGGTGATCTTCGCCTCCACCAACATCGTCTACGCCCTGATCGGCACCGGCTACGTGGTGGGCACCCCGCTGGACGCCGGCTGGGCCGTCGGCCTGGCCCTGATCGCCACCTGGACGGATGCCGCCGCCAACCCCGAGACGGCGTCGCCCCATTATGTGAACGGTACGGCCGCTCTCGCGCTGCCCGCCATCTCCACTGCGGCCGGCCTCGGTGTTCTCATCCTGGCCAGCCAGGTCCCGATTCCTGCGTTCGCGGTCGGGCTCGCGGCCACGACCATGGCCCTGGCCGCCATCCCGCTGGTCTCCCGGCAGGTGGCCCTGCGGCGCCAGGCGAGGACGGACGACTTGACCGGGCTGCCCAATCGCCGCGCCCTGTATGCCGGCGTCTCCCTGCGCCTCAGCACCGACCGCAGCCAGCGTCGCGCGTTGTTGCTCCTGGACCTGGACCGCTTCAAGGAGGTCAACGACAGCCTGGGACATGACGCAGGCGACCGTCTCCTGGTGCAGGTCGGTGACCGCCTGCTGAGCGTGCTCCGCACCGGGGACCTCCTCGCCCGGGTGGGCGGCGACGAATTCGCGATCCTGCTCGACCATTCCGGCCAGGTCGAGGCTGAGTCCGTGGCCGCCAAGCTGCGAAACGTGCTGGCGGCGCCATTCACGTTGGAGGGAATCGCCCTGCAGATCAGCGTCAGTATCGGGATCGCGCTGTATCCCGAGCAGGGCGACGACCTGACCGCCCTGCTGCGCAAGGCCGACATGGCGATGTACAAGGCCAAGTCGAACAACAGCGGTCACCACGTCTATCGCAGCGTGGACAACAGCCACGGCGAGACCAGGCTCCGCACCCTGCAGGAGCTGCGCGTCGCCCTGGAGAACGACCAGCTGGTGCTGCACTTCCAGCCGAAGATCGACCTGTCGGCGGGCATCGTCCACAGCGTCGAGGCCCTCGTGCGCTGGAACCACCCCACGCGTGGCCTGCTCTTCCCCGATCAGTTCCTCGCCCTGGTCGAAGAGGCCAACCTCATGCACGGCCTCACCCAGGAGGTCCTGCGCAAGGCCCTCGACCAGGCCCAGGACTGGGCGAGCCAGGGACGACCCCTGACCGTCGCGGTGAATCTGTCGGCCAGCTCCCTGGTCGATGCCGACCTCCCCGAGCGGGTCGGCGCCATGCTGAAGGCCCGCGACCTGACCGCGAGCGCCCTGATCCTGGAAATCACCGAGGACTTCCTGATGGCCGACCGCGACCGGGCCCGGGACATCCTGGTGCGGCTCCGCGGCAGCGGCATCCGTATCTCCGTCGACGACTTCGGCACCGGTTACAGCTCGCTGGCCTACCTGCGCGATCTACCCATCGACGAACTCAAGCTCGATCAGTCCTTCGTTTTCCCGATGGCCGAGGACCCCCGGGCCGCAGCCCTGGTGGCCTCGACGATCGACCTCGCGCACGGCCTGGGCCTGCGGATGGTGGCCGAGGGTGTGGAGAACGCCACCACCTACGACGAACTGGTGCGCTACGGCTGCGACTACGCGCAGGGCTATTTCATGTGCCGGCCCGTTCCGGCCGCACAGCTGGACCTGTGGATCGCCGCCCGCACGGGCGACCCGGCCAGGTCGCTCTGATCGGGGTGACATCGACCGGGACCTCGACCGGTACCTCGACCGGGATGTCGGCCGGGGACACCTCGATCCGCGGGCTGGCGAGGACCCTGCTGCTCCTGCTCGCCGGCCTCCTCGTCGTTGCCTACGCCGTGGGCCTGGTGGTGAAGGGCTCGGGGTTCAGCCCGCTGGTCGACGGCTGGCTGGCCATGGTCTCCGAGTGGGTCCCCGTGCTCATCGCCTGGCTCGCCTTGCGCCGGGTCGGCGGGGGCCGCATCGAGGTGGCCCTGGCGGCCGCCGCTCTCACCGCGAACGCGCTGGCGGACACGTACTACCTGGCGTCGACGGATTCCGGCGGTGCGGCGCCGTTCCCCTCGCCGGCAGACGCGGGTTACCTCCTGTTCTACGCCCTGATGCTGGGCGCGCTGGCCGTGCTCGTCAACCGCCGGCTCCGCGGATCGGCGTGGTCGGTGCTCCTCGACAGCGCCGTCGGCTCCCTGGGCGCCGCCGCCGTGCTGGCAGTGCTGCTCAGCCCCGTGCTGGACTCCGCGACGTCGGGTCCGGTCTCCCTCACCATGGCGGTCGCTACCGCCTACCCGGTCCTGGACCTTCTGCTGGTCGCGGCCGTCGCCGTGATCGTCGCCACCCACGGTCCGACGTCCGGCCGCCGCTGGCTCCTGCTCGTCGCGGGACTGCTCGTCTTCGCCGCCGCCGACACGGCCTTCGCCCTGTTGGGCGGCGGCTACCTCGTCGGCACCCCGCTGAACGCGAGCTGGAACATCGGCACGCTGCTGATCGCCCTCTGGGTTGATCGCTCCACCACCCCGCTGCCCTTGCCGAGCCGCCCGGTCACGAACGTGTCTGCCCTCGCCGTTCCGGCGGTGTCGACCCTGGCCGGACTGGGTGTGCTGCTCCTGGCCAGCCAGGTTCCCGTGTCCGGCCCGGCCGTCGGTCTGGCCGGCGCGACCATGGCCCTGGCCGCGATCCCCCTCGTCGCGAGGCAACGCGTGCTGCGCCTCCTCGCCCGAACCGACGACCTCACGGGTCTCCGCAACCGCCGGGCGTTCAACACGGATGTCCCGCTCCGCCTGGCCGCATCCGAGCACCGCCACAGCGCCCTGCTCCTGCTGGATCTCGACCGGTTCAAGGAGGTCAACGACAGCCTCGGCCATGACGTCGGCGACCGGCTGCTGATCCAGGTCGGCATCCGTCTGTCGCAGCAGCTGCGTTCCGGGGACCTTCTGGCCCGGCTGGGCGGCGACGAGTTCGCGATCCTGCTCGGCGACTCGACCAGGGAGGACGCGGCGACCAGGGCCGAAAAGCTGCGCTCCGCACTGGCCGTGCCGTTCACGCTCCACGGGATCGCGCTGCAGACCAGCGTCAGCATCGGCATCTCCCTCTACCCCGAGCAGGGACAGGACGTGATCGCCCTGCTCCGCAAGGCGGACATGGCGATGTACAAGGCCAAAACCACGCACACCGGGCACAAAGTCTATGACAGCGAGGACGACAGCCACGGCGACATCCGTCTGCGCACCCTGCAGGACCTGCGGTTCGCCCTCACCGACGACCAGCTGGTGCTGCACTACCAGCCCAAGGTCGACCTTGTCACCGGGGACGTGCAGGACGTCGAGGCCCTCGTGCGCTGGAACCACCCCACCCGGGGCATGCTCATGCCGGACCAGTTCATCGAACTGGTCGAAGAGGCCGGGCTGATGCACGCGCTGACGCAGGAGGTGCTGCGGAAAGCCCTGGACCAGGCGGCCGTCTGGCAGGCCCAGGGGCATCCGTTGCGGATCGCCGTCAACTTGTCGGCCAGTTCCCGCGTGGACATGGAGCTGCCGGAGCGGATCGGAGCCATGATCTCCGCCCGCGGGCTGACCGCGGCGGCACTGACCCTGGAAATCACCGAGGAGTTCCTCCTGAACGACCGGGATCGGGCCCGCGCCATCCTGACCCGGCTGCGCGGTCAGGGCATTCGCATCTCGGTGGACGACTTCGGCACCGGCTACAGCTCGCTGGCCTATCTCCGCGACCTGCCGATCGAGGAGCTCAAACTCGACCAGTCCTTCGTCTTCCCGATGGTGGACGATGCCCGGGCCGCGACCCTGGTCTCTTCGGCCATTGCGCTCGCCCACAGCCTCGGCCTGCGCATGGTGGCCGAGGGCGTGGACAATATGGCGGCCTACGACAAGTTGATCGGTTACGGCTGCGACTTCGCGCAGGGGTATCACCTCTCGCGCCCGGTCTCCGCCGCCGTTCTCGACGACTGGCTCGCCGCGCGGGGCGCGCCGCCCGAACTCGTGCCCGCCGCTCCCGTCGCTCCCGCCGCCCTGTAGCCCTGTAGCCACGCCGCCCCGTAGCCCCGTAGCCCCGAGAGTTCCGTAACCCCGAGAGTTCCCGTAGCCCCGAGAGTTCCCGTAGCCCCGAGAGTTCCCGTAGCCCCGAGAGTTCCCGTAGCCCCGAGAGTTCCCGTTCCGGTCGAGAGTGACCGGCATACCGGCCGCGCTCGACCGGAACGGGAACAGTCACGGTGCCCTTGTCGAGCGGCGCGCGGCGGAGTAGAAAACGGGTGGACCGGTCTTCGTCCATCGGGCGTCCGACGCCGATCCCGTAGGTGACGTAGCCCTCGAAATCACCGGCCGGGGCATACCGGGTGATGGCGTCGTAACCGATCACGGCCGGGGGAGCGGAGACGACGCTCGACTCCGTGCCGCAGACGCCGGTGCGGGTGTACGAAGTGGAGAAGATCGAGCAGGGCCGGCACCTCTACGTCGTGGCGATCCAGATCGACTCCAGCCAGTGGCGCTGAGCGCGCGCCGTGGGGCACAGCCGTGAGGGGCGACTGTTCCCGTTCCGGTCGAGAGTGACCGGCACAGCGGCCACTCTCGACCGGAACGGGAACAGTGGCCGGATCTAGACTGGGCTGGACCCGGGCTCCCGGGGCGGCACCCGGTGGACCGGGAGCGGCACCGGACACTCCGGAGACACCGGACACCGAAGACACCGGAGACGAGGACCTCTGCAGATGGACGCGTCGGTTCCAGCGGAGCAACCCGGGCAGGGTGAGCCGGGCCTCGAGCCGTCAGCGGTCGACCCGTCACGCGTCGACGCGTCACGCGTCGACGCGTCCCTGGTTGATGCCGGCGAGATCGCCCGCCGCCTCGAGGTCGATGTCACGACCGGGCTGTCCACCGACGAGGCTGCCCGGCGCTTGGCGGCCGACGGACCGAACGCGTTGCGCACGGTGCGGCCCGTGCCCGGCTGGCGCAAGATCCTCGCCCAGTTTCAGGACCCCCTGATCTACCTGCTGCTGGTCGCCACCGCGGTGTCGATCGGGGCCTGGCTGATCGAGGGCGCCGCCGGGCTGCCCGTCGACGCCATCGTGATCGCCGCGATCGTCATTCTCAACGCCGTGCTCGGCTTCGTGCAGGAGGCGCGGGCCGACAACGCGGTCGCCGCCCTGGCCACCATGACCGCGGCATCCTCGACCGTGCTGCGCGGCGGCCTGCTCACGACCGTGCCCAGCACCGAGCTGGTGCGCGGGGATCTGCTCGTGCTCGGCGAGGGCGACAGCGTGGGGGCGGATGCCCGGCTCACCGAGGCGACCGCGCTCCGCATCGCGGAGGCCTCCCTGACCGGCGAGAGCCAGTCCGTGACCAAAGACCCGCGCACCCTCCCCGCGGCCGTCGGGCTCGGCGACCGCCTGAACATGGTCTTCAAGGCGACCGCGGTCAGCGAGGGCGTCGGTCGGGCCGTCGTCACGGGTACCGGCATGGACACCGAGGTGGGCGTCATCGCGACCATGCTCGACAGCACGCAGGCGCACCCCACCCCGCTGCAGGACGAGATCAGCCACATCGGCAAACTGCTCAGCATGGTGGTCATCGCGATCGCCCTCGTCGTGATGCTCACGATCGTGCTCGCGCAGGGCGTGTCCACCCCCGCCGACTTCGTCACGGTGTTCCTGCTGGGGGTCTCCCTCGCCGTGGCCGCCGTCCCCGAGGGGCTGCCGGCGATCCTGTCGGTGATCCTCTCCATCGGGGTGCAACGGATGGCGCGGCAGAACGCCGTGGTCAAGAGCCTGAAATCCGTGGAGACGCTCGGTTCCGCATCCGTGATCTGCTGCGACAAAACCGGCACGCTGACCCGCAACGAGATGACGATCCAGCGGGTGCTGACCGCGTCGGGGCGGGTCGAGGTGACCGGGGTCGGCTACCGCCCCGAGGGCGAGGTGCGCCACGGCGGGGCGCCGCTCACCGACCCGGCCCTGCGCTACGAGACGCAGCTCGTGCTGGGCGCCGGCTCTCTCGCCGGCAACGCGCAGCTGGCGGAGCGGGACGGTGAGTGGGAGATCCAGGGCGACCCGACCGAGGCCGCGTTCCTGGTGGCCGCGGCCAAACTCGAGGGCACGACCGTGCACATGGCCCGGTTCGACCGGCTCGGGGAGATGCCGTTCACCTCGGAGCGCAAGATGATGTCTACCCTGCACCAGGAGCGAAGCGACGGCAGCCTGCGCATCTTCAGCAAGGGCGCGCCCGACGTTCTGCTGCACCGGTGCACGCGCCTGCAGGTCGGCGAGACCATCGTGCCCCTGGACGACGAGTCGCGGCGGCGGCTGCTGGCCGACATTCAGGAGCTTTCCGCGCAGGCGTTCCGCACCCTGGGCGTCGCCTACAGCAGCGCCGACGAGAACACCGCCCCGCTGGATGAGGCCGACGAACGCGACCTGATCTACGCCGGGGTCGTCGGCATCATCGATCCGCCGCGCGACGAGGTCACGGCGGCGATCGCGGAGGCCCACCGCGCCGACGTGCGGGTGGTGATGATCACCGGGGACCACCCGGGCACGGCGGCCCGGATCGCGAGCGACCTGGGCATCGACCGGCCCGGGGCGACCGCGCTGTCGGGAGCGGACCTCGACCGCCTCGACGAGGCGGGGCTGCGGGAGGCGGTGCGCGGGACATCCGTTTTCGCCCGCGTCTCCCCCCGCCACAAGCTGCGCATCGTCGACGCCCTCCAGGCGAACGGCGACATCGTGGCGATGACCGGCGACGGCGTCAACGACGCGCCGGCCCTGAAATCCGCGGACATCGGCGTGGCCATGGGAATCACCGGCACGGAGGTGACGAAGGAGGCCGCGAAGATGATCCTGGTCGACGACAACTTCGCCACCATCGTGGCCGCCGTGCGGGCCGGGCGGGTGATCCTGGACAACATCAAGAAGTTCCTGCGCTACCTGCTTTCCTCGAACATGGGCGAGGTGCTCACGGTGTTCCTCGGCGTGCTCCTGGCCGGAGTACTGGGGCTCACCGGCGCGAGCACCGAGACCGTGGTGCTGCCGCTTCTGGTCACCCAGATCCTCTGGATCAACCTCGTCACCGATTCCGGGCCGGCCCTGGCGATGGGCGTCGACCCCGAGATCGACGACGTGATGGCGCGCCCGCCGCGGCGCATCACCGACCGGGCGATCGACCGGCGGATGTGGGTGGGCATCATGTCCACCGGCCTGGTCATGGCCATGGTCACCCTCGCCACCATCGATCTGTTCCTGCCCGGTGGTCTCCTGCCTGCGCTGGACCCCGGCAGCGACGGCCTGACCGTGGCGCGCACCGCCGGCTTCACCACCCTCGTCTTCGCCCAGCTGTTCAACACCCTGAACGCCCGCTCGGAGTCGACCAGCGCCTTCCACCGCCTGTTCGTGAACCGGTGGCTGTGGGGTGCGATCCTGCTGGCCGTGCTGCTTCAGGTCGCCGTGGTGCAACTCCCGGTGCTGCAGGCCGCGTTCGGCACCGCCTCGATGGACCCGCTGCACTGGCTGGTCTGTGTGGGCATGGCTTCGCTCGTGCTGTGGGTCGAGGAACTGCGCAAACGGATGCTGCGCTCGCTCGGCCGCGCCTGACCGGTCCGTGTGATGCGCTCGTGTGTGCGCTCGCCGCTCGCCCCGCCTGCGACATCCACCCAGCTCACCCAGCTCCCCCCGCTCACCCAGCTCACCCCGCTCACCCAGCTCCCCCCGCTCACCCAGCTCCCCCCGCTCACCCAGCTCCCCCCCCGCTCCCCGTCTGCCGTTCGCCGCTCGTCCGAACGAATTCGACGGAGATTTTGCCAGAATCGGTCCAAAACAGGCTGAAATCAATGTTTTAAATCAAAATCTCCGTCGAATTGGTTAGTCGCGGTCTCCACGGTCAGGTCGCAGATAAGGAGGGAGGCCGCCGGTCGGACAGGCACCTGTGCGCGGCCCTCCCGTCCGAACGAATTCGACGGAGATTCTGCCGAAATCGGGCCAAAACAGCGCGCAATCACCTTTTTAGATCAAAATCTCCGTCGAATTGGTTAGTCGTGGGTCGCCTTGCTCCGCGCCGTTGCCTTGGCCAGCATCCGTGGCTGCAGTGAGCCCGCGCGCAGGCAGAACGGACTTGCCGGGCGGCGCAGCGGGGCAGCTCGGGCCCGCCGGCGGCTGGGGCGCCCCAGCTCGGGGCCGCCCGCCGGCGCGGGCCCGCCGGTTACGGCATACTCGGCGGGATGGGGACCGGGACCGCGTCTGCCGACTCGACGAGGGTGATGAACGCGCTGAGCTCCGCGACCGCGGCGGGCGTGACCGGCAGGAACTCGGTGAGCGCCGGCGAGTGCACGAGGTAAGCCGCCCATTTCGCCCGGGAGATCGCCACGTTCAGGCGGTTCTTCATGATCAGGAAGGAGAGCCCGCGGGGAACGTCTTCGGCAGAGGATGCCGCCAACGTCACGATCGCGATCGCCGCCTCCTGGCCCTGGAACTTGTCGACCGTGCCGACTCGCACCCGCGGGAACCCGGCCGCGGCCAGGGCCTCCCGCACGGTGTTCAGTTGCGCGTTGTAGGGGGTGACGACGATCACGTCCGCCTCGGTCAGCGGGTCCTCGCGGCGCCCCTCGGTGGGGTCCGTCCACCGGCGGCCGAGCCCCGGACTCACAAGCACCGAACTTTCAGGCACCGAACTCACCAGCAAGGAGCGCACCAGCGACACCACGACGGCGGCCTCCTCGGGCGACTGCACGGAGTTGCCGACATGCGTGACGGGCACGACGTGCAGGCCGGGCGCCACGCCCTCGAGCAGCCGAGTCGCGGCATCCGGATGCGAACGCAGCTCCCCCTCGTAGGACAACCTCGACACCGGTTCGGTGACGGCCGGATGCATGCGGCGGCTCTCCGCGAGGAAGTAGCCGAGTCCGGCCGGCAGCACGTCGTGGCCGGCACTGACCCAGCCGAGCGCGGACTGGTCGATCGGCTCCGGATGCGTGCCCTGGCTCACCTGCGGCAGCTGCTGCGGGTCGCCGAGGAGCAGCAGGTTGCGCGCTCCGACGCTCGCGGCGATGGTCGACGCGAGGGAGAACTGGCCGGCCTCGTCGACGACCAGGAGGTCGAGGCTCTGCCGGGGAACCCGGGCGGGGTTGCTGAAGTCCCAGGCGGTGCCGCCGACCACGAATCCCGTGGCGGCGTGGTCGAGGGCGAACATGAGTTGCCCGTCTTTCGCCAGTTCGGTGAACCGGGCCGGGGCATCCGCATCGGAATCGGAATCTGAATCCGCGGAGGAGGGCACACTGCCGGCCCTGGGCACCTTGCCGACCAGGGCCGGGTCGAGCCCGGCCTTCACGATCGCGGCGAGGAGAGTCTCGACCACGGCGTGCGATTGAGCCACCACCCCGATCTTCCAGCCGTGGCGGCGCACGAGGGTGGTGATCACATGCGCGCCCAGGTAGGACTTGCCGGTTCCGGGCGGGCCCTGCACGGCCAGGTAGGAGGAGTCGAGATCGAGCAGGCTTGCGGTCACGGCGTCGATCCGTTCGCGGCCGGCCGTCACGCCCGGAGTGACGCCAGCGGTCGCGCCTGCGGTCACACCCGAGGCCACACCGGCGGCCACACCGGCGGCTGCGGCGACCGGCGCCAGCAGGCCCGAGCGAGTGCGCGGCGGAACTCGCCGCAGAATGTCCACCATCGGCTCCTCGGGCCAGCCCGGTCGGGCGTCGACGATGTTCTGCGCCCACTCCTCGATCGCCGGCTTCTGCTGGCCGGCGGCCGGCGGCGCCGCCGGAGCCAGGGCGCTCGGCTTCTGAGACCACGGCTCGGTGTCCTTCGGCACGGTCTCCCGCACGAGGATGCTGTCGTCGTCGGCCACCTCGAGCACGGTCACCGTGCGGGCGGTGCGGGACCCGGGCTCGAGACGGGGGTCGAGGAAGGGGCCGGGGTATTCGTAGAGCAGGAACGGTCCGGCCTGGTCGCCGGGCTTGATGCTGCTGCCCGGCGCGAGGCGCCCCCAGAGGCGCAGTTCCCGGCGGTCGGTGCGCTGCCGGCCCTCCCGGTACCAGTCCCGTTCGACCCGGGCGCGCTCGACCCGCAGCACATCCCGGGTGTCTTCCCACGCCTCGATCGGCTGCGCGAGGCGGGCGTAGTGGCCCCACCAGAAGCTCTTCTGCTCGCGCCGGTGATAGTCGAGTGCGGCGGCGGCGAACGCGGCCGCCGTCCGGTCGGCGCTACGGTGCGGGTCGAGCGCTTCCCCGGCCACGGCGAGCAGCTCGCCGCGGAGCGGGGACGGCTCCAGCTCCCCGACGGTTTTCTCCGGGGCGACGGCGCCGACCGGGATGCCCCGCTCGGCCGCACGCGCGAGCAGCCAGTCCCGCAGGCGCAACGTCGACACGCAGTCGTACCGGTTGTAGTCGGCGATGGAGCGCAGCATCCGTTCGCCCTCGTCGACCTGGCCGAGCAGGTCGAGGTCGCGCGCCGCGGCGTATTCGGTGATCGAATCGGCCGCGTTCGTCACCTCGCCCACCCGCAGGTCGGCGCCCATGTAGAGCGGTTCGAGCTTCTTGATCGAGTAGGACCGCGACCCGACCCGCATCGCCTTCTTCACCAGCGGGAAGAGGTCGACGAGCACGTTCTGCTGCAGCAGAGCGTCGACCTCGTCTTCGCCGACGCCGTGCCGGGCGGCGATGCTCAGCAGGTGCGTGCGTTCGTAGGGGGCGTAGTGGTAGACGTGCAGGTTGGGGTAGCGGGCCCGGCGGGCGCCCAGATAGTCGAGGAAGTCGCGCAGCGCCTGGCGTTCCTCCGCCCAGGTGTGGGCCCAGAACGCGCGGAACGTGCCGTCGACCTCCACCAGGCCGAACAGGTAGTCGAGGCCCCAGCTCTCCGCGGCCCCCTCGGTGTAGAGCGGATCACCCTCGAAATCAAAGAAGATATCGCCCGCGTCGGGCGCGGGCAGCACGGCCAGCGCGGCCGGGTTGCAGAGCTCGACCGGCGGCGGCTCGTCGGCCACGGCCCGCACCTGCAGCCGGGCCTGCGTGCGGAGCCCGCCAAGTGTGCTCTCCCCGATCCCGTCGACCACGACAGCGGGCAGCCCGGCGGCGCCGGCGACCGGGTCAACGGATGCCGCGAGCTGGTCAATCGTGAAGATCCCCGCCTCAGCCAGGCGCGCGCGCTGCGAGACGCGCAAACCGGCCACGAGCAGCACATCGCGCCGCGCCTGCACCTCGGCGTCACAGGTGCCGCAGCGCCCGCAGACCGTGTACCGCGCATCGCCCCACAGGATCGGGGCCGTCTCCGCGACCCGCTCGCCGATGATGCGCAGCAGTCGTTCCCGGCGCTTGCGATACACCGGGCGGATGTCGGCGAGCCGGTGCTCGCTCACGGTTCCGTCGCCGAGCAGCAGCTGCACGGTCTCGGCCGTGCGCACCCCGATGCGGTCGAGCTGCTCGGCGTAGGCCGCCAGCTGGAGCAGCGCCGTGACCCGGGCGCTGCGGGCGAGTTTGGTGTCCTGGACGAGGTAGCTGCCGTCCGGGCGGCGCACGATGAAGTCCGCGAAGCCGATGAAGGCCACGCCGGGGGCGGTCTCGTCGAAGAAGGTGGCCTGGAAGACGGTGTCGGCGCCGGCTGCGAAGGCGCGCACGGTGTCGGCGACGACGATCTCGATGCTGGCGCGCGACATCCGTTCGGGGCGGGTGATTTCGACCACGCCCCCGGCCATTCGGTAACGCTCGAGCACTCGGGCTTCGTGCTCGTCGCCGAGCCGCGCGGTGCGCTCGAGCATGGCGTCGGCCTTCTCCGGCACGGCGGCGGCGCGGCCGAGTTTCGCGTCGAGTTTGCGCAGAAAGGCGAACTCGCACTTCGAGGCGGCAGCGAGGTCGCTCGCGCTCGTCACCACCGTCTGGGCGGGACGCGTGCCGCTCATGGTCGCACTGCTCACCGGCGTGCCCGGCACCTCGTCGCGCTCCAGCAGAAACATCGTTCCCCTCTCGGTCCGCCCGTGACGAGCGTATCGGGAGGGTCTGACATCCCCGGTGAAAGCGCTCCGACGGGCAGCAGCGCGCCACCGCGGGCGGGGCCGCTTTCATCACGGGTCAGAACCCGGTCAGGAGGTGCGGCCGGTGTCACTGCTGTTGAAGTCGCTGCTGTCGAAATCGGTCGTCGCGATCTCCGCGTACGCGGGCGAGGGTTTGGGTTGCTGGAGAGCGAGAACCCGGTCGCGGAGGACTGCGATCACCTCGGTGATGTTCGGCTCGTCCCAGAGGGAATCCTCGGGAACGCTGATCAACTCACTCATCGGCCCCACGATCAGTTTCACCATGATCGGCTTCCCGGCGACATTGATCGCGGGCAGGTTCAGTGACTCGGTCGTCTGACTGATACCCAGGGCGGTGACGAGTTGGAAGAGTGCGTCTGCGATGGCGTCCGCGGTGAGGAAGGACGCCCCGCTGTAGGAGATTCGTCGCATGCAATCACTGTCTCCCCACCCCGCTGGGTATTCAACCCCCCAGGGAACAGCCCGAGGCCCGGCGGCCGCCAACAGGCGGTCGTCGGGCCCGAACAGGCGGTGCGGCGCGCTACTGCGCGTCGGACTCATCGGCCGCGTGGAACCACGGCGGGTACACGGCCACCTTGGGCTTGTGCGCCCCGGCGGCGAGGATGCCCCGCACCGCGTCGCGCACCTTGTCGTTGGCGACGCCGATCAGCGTGACCAGCTGGAACGGGAACTGCTCGCTGACGAGCAGCTCCGCCGCGCGGATCGCGCCCGATTCCTGGTCGGCGCGCAGCCGGCGCAGCAGCCGGTCCGCGCTCTCCGGCGCGGCACTGAAGCTGGTCAGCGGCCCGGCGGCGTCCGCGTCGGTGACGACGACGGCCGCCGCGGCAGGCTCGTCGGCGGTGGCGAGGTCGTCACGGAGCTTCTTGACCGTGCTGACCAGGATCACGAAATCGAAGATCTCAGCGTCGTGGGCCTGGCCCGAGAGGCGGGGGTCGGTGGCACCGGTGAGGATGCCGTCCCAGAGGTACGCGTTCGGCGACAGGAAGAACGGTACGTACGCGGCGACCCGGGTGTCGTCCGCCTCCGTGACGACCGCGGCGCGGCGTGCCGCGCGGGTGAGCACGGAGGAGAGGTCCACGGCGGGCCGGGTCTCCCAGGCGTCGCTGGCGTCGGCGAGCAGGCGCCCGCTGCCGAGGATTCCGGCGAGGTTACGGATGTGGGTGACGTGGTAGATCCGCTGCTCCCCCACGTTGTCGACGGCCGTCTTCGCCGCGCCGGAGACCCGCACCGGTGAGGCCTTGACGGTTCCGGCCGCCTTGGCCACCGGCACGGTCTTCGTGCCGCCGAGGGTCACGGTTCGCGGCGACGGCGAGCTGCGCAGCGAAGGAGCCTTAGCGGACTTGGCCCGGCTGGCGCGAACCGCGGGAACGGCCGGCACGATCTCGGGGGCTGCTTTCGGGAAGCACAGGGCACACAATCTACCCTCGAGTCCGTGGATACATTCGTCGCTCAAAACTAGTGAAAACCTTTCGTGTGCGTGGCCCCCACACTCTTCAAGTCCGATGCTCAAAGACCACGTATCAACGGTACGGTCATTTCGGCCCGGATGGTGACCGTTCGGCGCATTCTCTGCAGACCGACGGATGCGGCGAGCGCCAGCGTTCCGGTCGCCGCGACCCACACATTCAGCCCGAACACCATCAGGCAGAACGGCGCCAGCACGATCAGCAGGGTGGAGACCGAGACCGCCCAGTCGGCCGCGGCCCGATCGCCGATCCGCCGCAGGACCGGCCATTCCAGTCGGCCGAGCAGGGCCGACAGCAGGAACAGGGCCGCCACCGTCGCGGCGAAATACGCCGGTCTGGTCCACCACCACAGGGGCGTTTCCGGCGCCGGACCGCCCCACGGGGTCAGGAGCGTCAGCCCGACCAGCAGGGCGATCACCGGCACGTGCCAGAGGTAGATCGTGATCAGGCGGGCACCGATCGCCCCAACCAGCACCCGCACGGGCGCGAGCGCCGCGATCCGGTGCAGCACCGGGCGGGCGAGCGCCAGCAGCGCGAACTGGCCGACGCTAAGCACGGTCAGGGCCAGGCTCGGCGGGTTGAGGTCCTCGAGAATGTTCACCCGGGAGAGGCCCGTCTGGACCATCCCCCACAGGAGCAGGAAGCTGTCGGCTGCGAGCAGCAGCAGCGCCGCCCGGCCGCGCCGGGCGAACCATCCGTCGGCCACCCAGAAGCCCAGTTGCTGCAGGAACAGCCAGATGAAGATCATGTTGAAGATGCCGATCACCGCCAACCCGGAAGACAGTCGCCCCGCCTCGACCACGATCGCGCAGCCGAGCAGCACCAGCAGCGTCAGCACCCGGGCGCGGGCGTGCAGTTCCACCATCCCCGGCAGGAAGGCCTGGCTGAACGCGTAGGCGGCGAGGAACCAGAGCGCCGACGTCACCCCGGCGCCGATCAGCAGGACGGATGCCCGGTCCACCCCGCTCCACTGCAGCACCAGGATGCCGCTCGTGAGGGCCAGGAACAGCGGGGCCGCGGGCCGGGCCAGCCTCAGGATGCGGCCGCGGATGAATTCGGCCGGGGTCAGCCCGGCGGCGGCCGCCGCGGTCCACGCCCGATGGCCGGCGAACCCCCCCCGATGATGAAGAAGAGCGGCATGATCTGCGCGACCCAGGTCACCGGGGGCAGCCACGGCTGGGCCGCCAGCACGTTGTCGAGCCGCAGGCCAGCGCCCGGGCGGAGGGTCGCCCCCATCATGAGCAGGTGTCCGAGCACCACCGGCAGAACGCAGACGACCCGCATGAGGTCGAGCACCCGGTCGCGGGCATCCGGTGTGTCAGGCGCCATGGCCTCAGCCGCCCTCCCAAGGGAGAGGCTCCTCGAAGGGGACGGGAGCGAGCGGGATGACCACCACCGGCCGGTGCTGCCGGTGAGCCAGCCGCACGGCGACGGAACCGCTGATGAACTTCGCCAGGGTGGACCGCACATTGGACTCCCGGGTGCCCACGACGATCATGGCCGCCCCGAGGGTCTGGGCCAGATGGCCGAGGGCGCGAGCCGGGTCGCCGGCCAGCGCACGGGTCGACCAGACGACCCCGGCCCCCTCGAGGATCTCCGCCAGGTGCGCGGCCAGGCGCGGATCGAACCTCTCCTCGGTCAGCTCGGGAGTGTCAGGGTCGAACGGGAGGGAACTCATGCTGCCGTCGGCATGCTCCACCACCATGTACCGGGTCGCCTCGACGGTGGCGCAGACGAGTTCGGCCTGGAAGCGGGAGGCGAAGACGGCGGCCTCCAGCACGACGGCATCCGGCTGCCTGTGCGTCACTCCGACGATCACCCGGACCGGTTTATCTGCACTCATCGCGCCCTCCGTTGCTTTCGCTGGTGACACTAGTCAGAAACCGGCGGACCGTCACCGTTTCGAGGGCGAGGCCGGCAGGGCGGGTCGGTGCGGGTCGCTGCGGGTCGGGTCGGTGCGGGTCGGTGCGGGTCGGTGCGGGTCGGTGCGGGTCGGGCGATCCGGCGCCGCTGGGCGAGCTAAGTTGGAACTGTGGGGCAGTCGACGATGACCAGGAGCGAACGGTGGGAACGGGCGACGGATGCGCCCCTCCTCTGGCTCGGGTTCGCTTTCCTCTTCGCCTACGCGACCCCGATCATCGCGCCCGAGATCGGCTCGTGGTGGCGCCTGCTGCTCGAGTGGGTCGAGATCGCCACCTGGGCGGCTTTCGCCCTCGACTTCACCGTGCGGCTAAGCCTCGCCCGCGGGCGCCTGAAGTTCATCCGCACCCACCTGCTCGATCTGGTGGCCGTCGCCCTGCCGCTGTTCCGGCCGCTCCGGGCGCTGCGCGTGCTGTCGATCGTGATCCTCTCTGCCCGGCGCCTGAGCAAGAAGCTCAAGAACCGGGTGATGACGTACGCGGCCGTGACCGCGGTCTCGGTCTGGTTCATCGCCGGCCTCGCGGTCACGGATGCCGAGCGGGGCGCCCCGGGCGCCAACATCCACTCCGTCTGGGAGGGGTGGTGGTGGTCGTTCATCACGATGGCCACGGTCGGATTCGGCGACCTGTACCCCGTGACGGCCGAAGGACGACTCGTCACGGTCGGTCTGGTCGCCACCGGCATCGCCCTGATCGGCACCCTCACCGCGTTCATCGCCGCCTGGTTCGCGTCGGCGAGCCGGGAAGCCGAGGAGGAGATCAAGGCCGAACTCGACGTCAGCGAGGACAAGCTCGACGCCCTGAAGCTCGAGATCGGTGAACTGAAGACCCTGGTCGAACGTCTGCTCGAACGACCCGTGCCCCCTTCGTCACCATCGCCATCGCCTGAGGGGTAGACAGGGGGCGTGACCGCACACATGACCGCCGCCGACCTCGGCCTCGACCTGTCCGACGGGGCCGAAGACCAGCTCTTCCGCTGGTTCCTGGCCAGTGTGCTCTTCGGCCGTCCCATCCAGCAGGAGGTCGCCGCCCGCACCTATGGGGTGCTGATCTCCCACGGCCTGACCGCCCCGGAGGAGTTCGCCCGCTACGACCGGGAGGGCCTCCGGGCCCTGCTCGACGAGGGCCACTACGCGCGGCTGGACTACATCATGACCGACGAGCTGCACGAGGTGATGCGAAGCGTGGCCGCCGAGCACGGGTCGGTCGGCGGGATGGTGCGCGCGGCGGCGTCACGGGAGGAGCTCACCCGCACACTCGTCGCGTTCAAGGGCATCGGACCGACGACCGCAAAGATCTTCCTGCGGGAGCTGCCGGCGAGCGTGCTGCCGCGCTGACGGCATCCGTTCTTTGTGCCACGTACCCCGCCGAGTCTCTGGACAGGTTCAGGTTCATCTGCCTAACATGGTAATGAGCGAATGCCCTTTTCGGGGCCGGGGAACTCGCCAGCAGAATCGACGCCACGCCCCACATGCCCCACGCAATAGAAAACGACATCCTGCCGATTCCGACCTGTGTCTCCTGTTTCACCCCCATGGCCCCGGCCGGCGGTGGCTGGTGGTGCGACGGTTGCCAGGAGTTCCTCTGACCGGGTTGACGGCTCCGTCTATTTGACGGCGATCAGCTCGATCAGACGGATGTCGGGATCATTCGCCAGCAGGCTCGGCCCGTGTTCGGCGAGGGCTGCGGGGATCGCACCGCCCAGGTGAGCCTGTCGGCCCTCCTCGGTCTCGAAGGTGTCGAAGATGCCGAACGTCTTCTCGTCGACCCGGAAGGCGTACCAGGTGCGGGTCTGGGGCTCCTCGTCCACCACCGCGCGGCCCGCCTCCAAGAAGTCCCACACGTCCTGCTCCTTGCCCGGCTTCGCTTCCACCAGGGCCAGTACTCCGAACTTGAGTGCCATCGGACTCTCCTTCACTTCTTCTTGGCTTCGTCGCGTCGTGAGCTCCGGGCGGGCGGATGTCCCCCGTGCAGCGAGCGTAGAACGCCGCCCCTGCCCCGGCAAGGACTGCGAGGGACCCGCCCCTAACGAATTCGACGGAGATTCTGCGTTAAAACCGTGCGCAGGAGGCGAAACGGCTCATTTTCGGCAAAATCTCCGTCGAATTGGTTACACAGGGCGGGGGCGGGGAGGTTGGGTAGTGTGGACGGGTTCCACCCCCGGCCAGCGGCACCAATGTCCACTACCGGCACCAATTCAGAGGAGTCCCATGTCGACCACCGTTAAAGGCGTCATCGCACGATCGAAGGGCGCGCCCGTTGAGCTCGTCGACATCGTGATCCCTGACCCCGGTGCGGGCGAGGTCATCGTCGACATCGAGACCTGCGGCGTCTGCCACACCGACGTGCACTACCGCGAGGGCGGCATCAACGACGAGTTCCCGTTCCTGCTCGGGCACGAGGCCGCCGGACGCGTCAGCGTTGTCGGCGCCGGCGTGACCCACGTCGAGGTGGGCGACTTCGTGGTGCTGAACTGGCGCGCGGTCTGCGGCGACTGCCGGGCCTGCAAGCGCGCCGAGCCCTGGTACTGCTTCAACACCTTCAACGCCGACCAGAAGATGACCCTCACCGACGGCACCGAGCTCAGCCCGGCCCTCGGCCTCGGGGCATTCGCCGAGAAGACCCTCGTGCACGAGAAGCAGTGCACGAAGGTGAACCCGAAAGCAGACCCCGCCGTCGTGGGCCTGCTCGGCTGCGGCATCATGGCCGGAATCGGAGCGGCCATGAACACGGGCAACGTCAGCCATGGCGACTCGGTCGCCGTGATCGGATGCGGCGGCGTCGGCAACGCGGCGATCGTCGGGGCCCGGCTCGCCGGGGCATCCGTCATCATCGCGATCGACCGCGACGCCAAGAAGCTCGTGATCGCCCAGACCCTCGGCGCCACCCACTCCATCGACTCCTCCGACCTGGACGAGGACGGCGTGGTCGCGGCCGTGCAGGCCCTGACCGGCGGCTTCGGAGCGGATGTCGTGATCGACGCGGTCGGACGCCCCGAGACCTGGCGCCAGGCGTTCTACGCCCGCGACCTGGCCGGCACCGTCGTGCTGGTGGGGGTGCCGACGCCCGAGATGATGCTCGAGATCCCGCTGCTGGACGTGTTCGGGCGCGGCGGCTCGCTCAAGTCCTCCTGGTACGGGGACTGCCTGCCCGAGCGCGACTTCCCGATGCTGACCGACCTCTACCTGCAGGGGCGGCTGCCGCTGGACGAATTCGTCAGCGAGCGCATCGGCATCGGACACATCGAGGAGGCCTTCGCGAAGATGGCCCGCGGCGACGTGCTGCGCTCGGTCGTGGTCCTCTGATGGTCGCCCGGATCGAACACCTCGTCACCTCGGGCAGCTTCAGCCTCGACGGCGGCACCTGGGATGTCGACAACAACGTCTGGATCGTCGGCGACGACGACGAGTGCGTCGTGATCGACGCCGCCCACTCCGGTGACGCCATCCTGACGGCCATCGGCGACCGCAAGCTCGTCGGCATCCTCTGCACGCACGCGCACGACGACCACATCGGCGCCGTCGCCGACGTGCAAAAGGCGCACACCGCGCCGACCTACCTGCACCCGGACGACATGATGCTGTGGGACCGGGTCTACCCGGATGCCCCGCCGAGCCGACCGTTGGAAGACGGCCAGCTGATCGAGGTGGCCGGGATCGACCTCCAGGTGCTGCACACGCCGGGCCACTCCCCCGGCGCGGTCTGCTTCTACGCGCCCGCGCTCGGCACCGTGTTCAGCGGCGACACCCTCTTCCACGGCGGCCCCGGCGCAACCGGCCGCTCCTTCAGCGACTTCCCCACGATCATCACGTCGATCCGCAGCCGGTTGCTCACGCTGCCCGCGGAGACCGTCGTTCTCACCGGCCACGGCGAGTCCACGACGATCGGCGCCGAGGCGGCCCACCTCGACGAGTGGATCGCCCGCGGCCACTAGGCGGATGCCGCCGACGGATGCCGCGGCATCCGTCGGCCGTCACGCCCGTTTGTTGTGGCTGTATCTTGTGGCTAATTCAGGAGATCTCGCCGTCGGGCCGCAACTCGCCGCATGATTCCGCGGCCGGTGTGGCGCCGGTAGACGGTTCTCCTGAGTTAGCCACACGGCCGACGTTTGAAGGGGCGGGATCGGCGGCAGGGATCGGCGACGCGGGGCCGGCTCAGGAGGGCCGGCCCACTGTTCGGCTCACCGGCGCACGATCGAGCGCAGCAGCCGCACCACCACAGACAGGGACGCCATGTCGTCCTGGGCGAGGGCATTGACCTCCTCGAACACGCTCCGGGCCCGGCCCAGCTGTTCCGCGTTCTGTTCCTCCCAGGCGAGCAGGCGGTCCTCGGCGCTGGCGGCGTCCGTTTCGCTGAGCACGGCCCGGGTCATGTCGGCCACGGTCGTGTACAGGTCGTCGCGGAGGGCGGCGCGGGCCAGTGCCTGCCACCGGTCCTTGCGCGGCAGCACGGTGATGCGCTCGAGCAGGTTGTCCACCCTGAAGCGGTCGTACACCGTGTAGTACACCCCGGCGACATCCGTCATGGGCTCGTCCGCGTGGGCGGCGATCGTGGCCACGTCCAGCAGGGCGAAGGCCTCGAAGAGTTCCGCCCACCGGCGGCCGAGGTTCTCGGGCACGCCCCACGCCTGCGCGGTGTCCAGCAGGGACAGCACCCGCTTCAGGTCCCCGCCCTTGAGGTAGTCGTCCAGGTGCGCCCGCATCAGGTCCATCTGCGGCTTGTACTGCGCGACCACGTCGCCCACGGGCCGCGATGCGCCCTGATTGACCTGCCAGCGCACGGCACGGTCGAGCAGGCGACGGATGTCCAGGTGGATCGCCGTCCAGTGCCGGGTCGGGAACGACGACGGCAGGGCGTTCAGCTCCTCGACCAGCACGTCCAGTTCAAAGATCTCGCGCAGGGCGACGAACGCCCGGGCGATCGTGGCCTGGTTCGCCGAGGTCTCCTCCATCGCCCGGAACGCGAACGTCACCCCGCCGAGGTTGATCATGTCGTTCGCAACGACCGTGGCGATGATCTCGCGGCGGAGCGGATGCGTGTCCAGCTCGGCGTCGAAGCGCTCGGACAGCTGCCGGGGGAAGTACCGGCGCAGCGTGCGGCGGAACCACGGGTCGTCGGCCAGGTCGCTGTCCCGCAGCGCCGTGGCCAGTTCGATCTTGGCGTACGCCGCCAGCACGCTCAGCTCGGGTGAGGTCAGGCCCTGGCCCGTTTCCAGGCGCTCGCGCAGCGTCGACGTCGTCGGCAGGGCCTCCAGGTCGCGTTTGAGGTCGCCGGATGCCTCCAGCCAGTCCATCAGGCGTTCGTAGCTGGGGCTCCAGCTGGCCACCTTCGCGCGGTCGTTGAGCAGCAAGATGTTCTGGTCGACGTTGTCCTCCAGCACCAGGCGGGCGACCTCGTCGGACATGGAGGCGAGGAACTCCGACCGTTCCTCCTCGGAGAGCTTGCCCGCGGCGACCATGCGGTCGACGAAGATCTTGATGTTCACCTCGTGGTCGGAGCAGTCGACCCCGGCGGAGTTGTCGATCGCGTCGGTGTTGAGGATGACGCCCTGCAGCGCCGCCTCGATCCGGCCGAGCTGGGTCAGCCCGAGGTTGCCGCCCTCGCCGACGACCTTGACCCGCAGGTCCCTGCCGTCGACCCGGATGGCGTCGTTGGCCTTGTCGCCGACCTGCGCGGCCGTCTCCGTGCTCGCCTTGACGTAGGTGCCGATGCCGCCGTTGTAGAGCAGGTCGGCGGGGGCCGTCAGGATCGCCCGGAGCAGTTCCGGCGGGCTGAGGCGCGTGGTGCCGTCGGGCAGCCCGAGCGCGGCCCGCACCTCGGCGGAGATCGGCACCACCTTGGCCTGGCGCGGGAAGACCCCGCCGCCGGCGCTGATCAGGCTGGAGTCGTAGTCCGCCCAGGAGGAACGCGGGAGGGTGAACAGGCGCCGTCGTTCCGCGAACGAGGCCGCGGCATCCGGAGTCGGGTCCAGGAAGATGTGCCGGTGGTCGAAGGCCGCAACGAGACGGATGTGCTGCGACAGGAGCATCCCGTTGCCGAACACATCGCCGGACATGTCGCCCACCCCGACGACCGTGAACTCCTCTGACTGCGTGTCCACGCCGAGTTCGCTGAAGTGCCGTTTGACGGACTCCCACGCACCGCGGGCGGTGATGCCCATGGCCTTGTGGTCGTAGCCGATCGAGCCGCCGGAGGCGAACGCGTCGCCGAGCCAGAAGCCGTACTCGGCGGCCAGCCCGTTGGCGATGTCCGAGAACGTGGCCGTTCCCTTGTCGGCGGCGACGACCAGGTAGGAATCGTCGTCGTCGTGGCGCACGACCCGGCTGGGCGGCACCAGCTGCTCGCCGTCCGCGGTCGTGACCAGGTTGTCGGTGAGGTCGAGCAGTCCCCGGATGAAGGTCTTGTAGCTTTCGATGCCCTCCGCCATCCACGCGGCCCGGTCGACGGCCGGGTCGGGCAGCTTCTTGGCGAAGAACCCGCCCTTGGCCCCGGTGGGCACGATCACGGCATTTTTGACCGTCTGCGCCTTGACCAGGCCGAGCACCTCGGTGCGGAAGTCCTCGCGCCGGTCCGACCAGCGCAGACCGCCGCGGGCCACCTTGCCGAAGCGGAGGTGCACCCCCTCCACCCGCGGGGAGTAGACCCAGATCTCGTAGCGCGGCCGGGGGAAGGGCAGCAGTTCGATCGCCGTGGGGTCGAGCTTGAGACTCAGGTACGGCTTGCCCTGGAAAAAGTTCGTGCGCAGCGTCGCTTCGATCAGGTTGATCAGGGTGCGCAGCACCCGGTCCGCGTCGAGCGTGGTGACCTGCTCCATGGCCACGGTCAGGTGCTCGCGCACCTGCGCCGCCCGGCTGGTGCGTTCCTCCTCGGCCAGATCCGGATCGAACCGGGCCTCGAACAGCGACACCAGGCCGCCGGTGACGGCGGGGTTGGCGAGCAGCGTGTCCGCGACGAACCCGTAGGAGTTGGTGTTGCCGGCCTGGCGGAGGTACTTGGCGTAGCTGCGAAGGATGACGACCCGGTGCCAGGCCATGCCCTCCCTGAGTACCAGCCGGTCGAGCCCGTCCGATTCGGTGGCTCCGCTGACGGCGGCGCCGAACGAGTCGGCCAGCAGGGCGCCCGTCTCGATCGGGTCGACGCCGGCCGGGTAGGTCAGGCCCAGGTCGTAGAGGTAGAAGTCCCGGCCGTCGGCGGTTCTGATCTCGAAGGGCACCTCGTCGAGAACCTCGATGCCGAGGTTCTGCAGGAACGGCAGGATCTGGCTCAGGCTCTTGGGCTCCATCAGGTAGAGCTTGACCCGGGCATCCTCTTCGGCGGCGCCGCGCCCAGCGGTGCTCCCATCGTCGGCGTCGGCGACGGTGTCGCCGGCGCCCGTGCCGGTCGGAAGGTAGACGTGAAGTGCGGGCCTGGCCGGCTCAGTGCCGACGGCACGCGCGGCGGCTGCCGCGGCGGCGCCCTCCTCGAATCGGCCGATGTCTTCCAGAGCCTCCTCGAGCTCGTAGTCCACCCGGTAACTGGCGGGGAAGGCCTCCGACCAGAGTTCGGCGAGGCGCTCCGCCTCATCCAGCGGGTAGCTCTCGCGCAGTTTCTCGCCGATCCCCTCGGGCCAGGACCGCACCGCCATCACCAGGCGGTGTTCCAGTGCGGCGGTGTCGACGACGCCGACCGTGTCGTTCTTCTGCAGCCGGATCCGGAAGAACAGTCGAGCCAGCGCGGACTCGGTCATCCGGGCCTCGAAGTCGACGGACTCCGCGTGGAACGTGTCCCGCAGCTCCTTCTCGATCCGGAGACGGACGGCCGTGGTGTACCGGTCGCGGGGGAAGTAGACCAGCGCGGTCATGAACCGGCCGTAGACATCCGGGCGAAGGAAGAGCCGGGTGCGGCGGCGCTCCTGCAGCCGCTGGATGGCCAGCGCGGTGGTGAACAGCGTGGGCACGTCGATCTGGAACAACTCGTCGCGGGGGTACGTTTCCAGGATTCCGAGCAGCTCCTTGCCGCTGTGCGACCCGGGCGGGAAGCCGGCCTGCTCCATCACCGCGTCGACCTTCTCGCGCAGGATCGGCACGTCCCGCACCGAACTCGTGTACGCCGTGGCGGCGAACAGGCCGATGAAGCGCTGCTCCCCCCGCACGTTGCCGTCGGCGTCGAAGCTCTTGATCCCGATGTAGTCGAAGTACGCCGGCCGGTGCACGCTCGACCGCGAGTTGGCCTTGGTGATCACCAGGGCGCTGCGTTCTCGCGCCTTGTGCCGGCCGGCATCCGTCAGGTGCTGGATCTGGTGGCCGTCTTCCATCGAGCGCAGCAAGCCGAGGCCACTGCCCTCACGGATGGTCAGCACGTCTTCGCCGTCGACGGTCTCCAGGTCGTACTCCCGGTAGCCGAGGAAGGTGAAGTTGTCGCGGTCGAGCCAGCGCAGCAGGTCCTGCGCCTGCTTGATCTCCTGGATGCCCTCGGCGTGGGCGACGTGGCCGAGGTCGTCGGCGATCTGCACGGCCTTCGTTCGCATGGCCCGCCAGTCCTCGTTCGCGGCGCGCACGTCGCCGAGCACCTTGGCGAGACCGGTGACCAGGCTGGCCCGGGCCTCGTCGTTGGCGGTCTCGATCTCGATCGCGATCCACGACTCGACCTGGCTCACGGTCTCGTCGACGTCGCCGGGCCGGGCGGCGTCACCGCCGTGCACACGGCTGACCCCGATCAGCTCGTTCGTGTGCCGGTCGCGGGTCACGACGAGGAGCGGGTGCACCTCGAGGTGGATGGCGGAGTGCTGCCGCACCAGCTCGGCGGTGACGGAGTCGACCAGGAACGGCATGTCGTCGGTGACGATGTAGACGACGCTGCGGCCGGCTTCGTTATGGACCTCGATGTTCGGGGTGCCGGGAGTACGGCTGAGGGCGACCTGCCAGTGGTGGACGGCCCGCTCGTGGAGGGTTTCCACGTTGGAGTTCTGGCGGTCTTCACCGGCCAGGTGTTCGTAGTAGTCGGAGATGAAAGCGTCGAGCGTGCTGCCTGTCGGGGCCGGGATCGCACGGGTGGACTCAGACGTCATTGAAAACAGCCTCCATCAAATATGTGATCTCCGCGTCATTGCGGATGGTCGAGCCGTGAACGCGACGCGCCGGCTGGTGTCGGCGGTCGAACGAGGAGACTCCCTGACCATCGTAGTTTTGTTCCCGGGATCCGCCCAGTCGCCCGGCGGCGGGTCCCCGATCTGCCCCGTCATGTCACCTTTCCGGTCGAGAGCGCCCGTTCCGCCGGTCACTCTCGACCGGAAAGGTCACGGTCGGCGCTCGTAGGATGGCACGCATGCGCGCGATTCTGGTAGACACCCCCGGCGGGCCCGAAACCCTCACCCTCACGACCGTGGCCGACCTGCCCATCGGGCCCCGCGACATCCGGATTCGGGTGGCCGCGGCCGGCGTCAACCGGGCGGATGTCGCCCAGCGGCTGGGCAGCTACCCCTCGCCGGCCGGGGCGCCGCAGTGGCCCGGGCTGGAGGTGTCCGGCACGGTCACCGGGACCGGCGCCGAGGCCTCACGGTTCCAGGTCGGCGACCGGGTCTGCGCCCTGCTGGCCGGCGGCGGCTACGCCACCGAGGCCGTGGTGCACGAAGACCTCGCTCTGCTCGTCCCCGACTCGACGGACCTCGTCGAGGCGGCCGCCCTGCCGGAAGCCCTGGCGACCGTGTGGTCGAACGTGTTCCTCTGCGCAGGATTGGCCGCCGGGGAGACCCTGCTCGTGCACGGCGGCGCGAGCGGCATCGGCACCACGGCGATCCAGCTCGGCGTGCTGGCCGGTGCCCGGGTGGCGGTGACGGCCGGGTCGGCCGCGAAGCTCGCGGTGTGCCGGGACCTGGGCGCGGACATCCTGATCAACTACCGCGAGCAGGATTTCCCGGCCGAGATTGCCGCGGCGACTGGGGGGCACGGCGCCGACGTGATCCTCGACATCATCGGCGGCTCCTACGCCGCCCGCAACGTGGCCGCCCTGGCCCTGAACGGGCGCATCATGGTGATCGCCAACCAGAGCGGCGAAGACGCCATCTTCAACCCGTTCCACCTGATGCAGAAACGCGGCCGGTACTGGGGCACCACCCTCCGCTCCCGCCCGTTCGAGGAGAAGGCCGCCATCATGCAGGCCGTCAGAACGGATGTCTGGCCCTGGGTCGCATCCGGCCGGTTCCGCCCGGTGATCGACAGCCGTTTCTCCTTCGACGATGCCGCCCAGGCCCACCGGCGGCTGGAAGCATCCGTTCACGTGGGCAAGATCCTGCTGGTGCCCTGACATGATGCCGACGGCCCGGAAGAACGACATCGTGCTGGTGCGGCACGGGCAAACCGAGTGGAGCATCTCCGGCCGGCACACCGGGCGCACCGACATCCCGCTGACCGATCTCGGTCGACAGCAGGCGGATGCCCTCGGCGGCATGCTGCAGGGCCGCGATTTCTCGCTGGTGCTGTCGAGCCCCCTCACACGAGCCTGGGAGACCATGCAGCGGGCCGGATATGCTGGCAAGGGCATGCCCGACGAACACATTCTCGAGTGGGATTACGGCGTCTTCGAGGGCCGCACGACCGCGGACATCCGCGAGGCGGAGCCCGACTGGTCGGTCTGGACCTCTCCCATCGTCGGCGGCGAAACCGTCGACGATGTCGGCGTGCGGGCCGACACCGCCATCGAACGCTGCCTTGGCGCCCCCGGCCCCGTCGCCGTGTTCGCCCACGGGCACTTTCTGCGAATCATGACGGCCCGCTGGATGGGTCTGCCCGCGGCCGCGGGGCGGCACCTCAGCCTCGGCACGGCGACCGTGTCCACCCTCGGCTGGGAACGCGAGACCCGGGTGCTGCAGATGTGGAACGACGCCTGCCACCTCAACTCGATGGACCCCGTGGTCTGATCGACGCCAGCGGGCAGGTCCCGGCTACACTCCGGGGCATGATGATCACCGAGCTTGCGTCTGACGAAGTCTTCGTCTTCGGATCGAATGCCACCGGGATGCACCTCGGCGGAGCGGCCGCGACGGCGCAGGAGAAGTTCGGCGCGGTCTGGGGCGAAGGCCACGGCCTGCACGGCCAGTCCTACGCGATCGACACCATGAGCGGGCTCGAGGTGATCGCGGCGGAGGTGGCGACGTTTCTGGAGTTCGCGGGGCAGCATCCGGAACTGCGGTTTCTGGTCACCGAGATCGGGTGCGGGATCGCGGGCTACACGCCCGCGCAGATCGGGCCGCTGTTTCGCGGGGCGCCCGGCAATGTGGTGCTGCCGGAGAGCTTCCGGTAGGCGCCGGGCGGGGATTGCGGGCTGCTCGGGTTCGGCCCACGGGAGTGTGCCAGACTCGATTCCGGCCGCCACCCGAGCCTGGTTCGGTTGCTGTGAACGTCTCCCACCCGATTGGACATCGAACCCGTGAAGAACTGGTCCTTCAATACCTGCGCGATCGCCGGGTTCAGCTTCAGCACCTTCTCGGTGGCGCTGGTCATCCTGAACGCGGTCACCGCGAACCGGTTCCTGACCGTGCTCTTGTCGGTCGCGGGGGTGGCCCTCCTGATCGGAGGCGCACTGTCCGTGCGCGCCCACTTCCTCTGGTCCCGCGGCGGATCGCGCTAGCCGGGGCCAGGCTGTTCTCGCGACCTGTCCCGCTTCCGGTCCAAGCGCTGATAGCTTCGGCCCATGAGACTGTCTTGGGGTGCGGCCGTTGTGGTCGCGGGAGCGCTCGTTGCATTGTCCGGCTGCTCGTCGGCCGGTCCCGGCGCCGGTGAGGCTCCCGCCTCGACTCCGGCGGCCGCCGCACCCCTGACCTGTGCCGAACTCGTTGGTGGGCCAGACGTGGATGCGGCCCTCGCGTCACCGTCGACACCCAGCGATTTTGCGAGTCTCCTGTCCTACCCCACCCCGCACGACTCCGCATCGACCGCAGCCGGAGGGATTCGCTGCGCCTGGCTGGCCGATGGGTCCCAGGGCCGCTACTCGAAAATCATCGGCGAACCCGGGGTCCCCTGGCTCGACGTCGAGGTCTTGCCCGGCGCCGCCGAGAAATGGACCTCGTACACGTTCGGCGACGGACCGGGAACAACGGCGACAACACCGTTCGCGGTGTTCGACGGAGCGCAGTCCTGTGGCGATCCCGGCTGCAAGGCCACGGCGCCCATCGGCTCCGCCTGGGTGAGCGTCATGGTGCACGATCCAGGGTTCGGCGTGGGAGACAGCCTGGTCGGATCGTCGCAGGAGGATATCTTCGCGAAGCTCAACCCGGCGGCCTCGGCCGTGTTCTCAACCATTGCGAACGCGACTCCGGCGCAGCTCGACTGGCCGGCGACGCCGGCTCGTGCGAGCGATCCTCTGGTGGAGCCCTGCTCGAGCTTCCTCAAGGCTCCGGCGCTGGCCACCGCGCTCGGAGTGGCAACCGTTGGTGAGTATGCCGACTCGGCCGCTCTGCCGTCGGACATCGTCTCGCTCGACAGCGTGGCCCTCACAGATGCGGGGTTTGTGGACTGTTTTGCGGAGGCAGGGTTCGACGCGAGGGCGAGTTTCGTTCTCGCGCTCGACAACGCAGCCATCGTGGATCGTATTGCTGCCGGGCTCGGACCGAACAGCGACGAGCACCTCGACCGGCTGATGGGTCAGACGGGAAGCGAGAAAGCCGTGTCGAATTGCGTTGCTGGTCGCCCGAATTGCGACCTCTGGTTCTCGCTCGGCGCGGACGCCATCTTTGTCTCGTCGATTTCCAGCGATTCGAAGGCCATCGCCCAGGCCATCATCGCTCAGGCGCGATAGGCGCGATAGGCGCGATAGGAGGGTCGGCGCCGTCGGCGGGACCCCGGCCCCGGCTCAGATACTGAAGTCGCCGCCCGGGGCCCGCTCCGACTCGGCGAGGCTGGCCGGGACGTTCGTCTGGTTGACGGGTTCGTCACTGTACGACGACGTGACGAGGATGGGCATGTGGTCGGAGTCGCCGATCGGCAGCGTCTCGACGTTCTCGATGGTCAGGCCGATGGAGGTCGCCAGGTCGAAGTGCCCGCGGAAGAACTTGTACCGGGTGTAGGTGCGCGTGTCACTCATGGTGAGGTCGTAGCCGGACTGGTTCACCTGGTCGCCGAGGTGGCCTTTGAAGATGGGGTAGTTGTAGTCGCCCACCATCAGGGTCGGCAGGCCGGGACCGAGGATGTTCAGCTCCTCGTGGGCCGACCGGATCTGGTTGCGGCGCAGGGAGTTCAGCGCGGTAAGCGGTGCGGCGTGGAAGGACGCGACGACGAGTTCGCGGTTCTCGGCGAGGTCCGTCAGCCGGGTGCCGATCAGCCGCTCGTGCGCGGGCGTCAGCAGCCGGTCATGCAGGGATTTCTTCAGCGCGAAGGTCTTGGTGTGTTCCGCCGTGAAGCGGTCCTTGCGGTAGTAGATCGCCAGGCCGAGCCGGTTGCGCACGGTCGAATCGGCCAGGTGCAGCAGGCCGATCTCTTCGGGCAGCTCGCGGGTGTCACATTCCTGCAGGCAGAGGACATCGGGATCGTAGCGCTCCGACAAAGCGATGAGTTCGCCGCTCGCGCGGTCCTTACGGAGGTTGTAGCTGATGACCTTCACGAAGCCAGCCTACGTTTGCGCCGGAAAAAATCCACATCGTCTAAGTGAATTCTCGGCTGACCGAACACGGGCGTATGCGAGACTCGGGGACATGATGCAGGATGCGCGCGGGGCGGTGGTCTCGGTCAGCCGGGACGACCGGCACCGGTTCAGCAAGCCGGTCGTGCCGGACATCCGTCTGATCAGCGGCGTCGGCGTCGAGGGCGACGCGCATGCCGGCGCCACGACCGCGCACCGCTACCTGGTGCGGAAGGATCCCGGCCGGGCCAACCTGACCCAGGTGCACCTGCTGCCCGCGGAACTGTTCGACGACCTGGCCGAGACCGGGTTCACCCTCGCGCCCGGCGAGCTGGGCGAGAACGTGACCACGCGCGGCCTCGACCTGCTCGGCCTCCCCCTCGGCACCCGGCTGCATCTCGGTGCCGACGCCGTCGTGCAGGTCACCGGCATGCGCAACCCGTGTTCCCTGATCAACGGGCTGCAGCGCGGCCTGATGAAGACCCTGATCGAAACGGATGACGCGGGCCGGGTGACCCGACGGGCCGGCATCATGGGCATCGTCGTCAGCGGCGGCACGGTCACCCCCGGCGACCCGATCCGGGTGGAGCTGCCGGCCGGAGACCACCTGCCTCTCGGCGTGGTCTGAGACGTCCATCGCGCCTTCTGGGCAACGACAATACGCCCTGCTATTCTCGGCCTCATCCACCCGTGAAGGAGTCCCCGATGGCCCGCAAGGTGCGCACTGATGATCAGACGATCTCCCGCCTCAGGGCGTACAACATCGTGGCCGGCTCCCTGCATCTGGTGCAGGCGATCGGGTTCGCCTATGTCCTCACTCTCCTGAGCGACCAGGTCACCTTCGCCGTCACCGCCGACTACCTGGCCGGGCCTCCCGGGGTTCCGCTGCCGCCCGAACGCGTGACCCTGTTCGACGTCAACGTCGGCATCGGCGTGGTGGCATTCCTGGCCCTGTCGGCCTTCTTCCATTTCCTGATCTCCTCGCCCTGGTTCTTCGCCCGCTACGCGACCGGACTTCGGCAGAACCACAACTACTTCCGCTGGGTCGAGTACTCCCTGAGCTCGTCGATCATGATCTGGCTGATCGCGCAGATCACCGGCATCACGGATGTCGCGGCCCTCTTCTCGATCTTCGCCGTGAACGCCGCCATGATCATGTTCGGGGCGTTGCAGGAGAAGTACGAGACGCCCGGCAACGGCAACTTCCTGCCGTTCATCTTCGGGGCGATGGTGGGCGTGGTGCCGTGGATCGTCATCCTGATCTATTTCATCGCCCCGGGGTCGACCAGCGAGGCCGAGCCGCCGGCCTTCGTGTACGGCATCATCATTTCGCTGTTCCTCTTCTTCAACACGTTCGCGGTCAACCAGGTGCTGCAGTACAAGCAGGTGGGCGGCTGGCGCGAATACCTGCGCGGCGAGCGCGCCTACATCACGCTGAGCCTGGTCGCCAAGACCGCACTGGCCTGGCAGGTCTTCTCTGGCGCGATCATCCCGGCGCTCTCCTGATCGGGCCTTCCTCCACGACGAGGACGGGTCGGGACGACCGCCGGAATCAGGTGGTGGAATCGTGGAAGGTGCTGAATCTCGGCACGACCGGTTTGATGTTCTCGTTGAGGTGGAAGACGTTCTCCGGGTCGTACTTCGCCTTGACCGTGGCCAGCCGGTCGTAGTTGACCCGGAAGGTGTCGGCGATGCGCACCTGGTCCTCCGAATCCTTGAAATGGATGTAGCGGTCGGGTTCGGAGAAGGGCCGCAGCGCGGTCCAGAAGTCACGCACCCATTTCATGTTCGCCTGGCTGTCGGCGGGGTCGTCCCACATGCACGCGATCGTCGGCGAGAACCGCGTGTGCCGGTAGGGGAACGCCGTCTCCTCCGGGCCGACGCGTTGAACGGCACCGTCGATGGGATGGATATGAACGGACGTGTCCAGGGTGGGCACCATCCGGCCGAAGTCCAGATACGCGGTGATGGCCCCGTCACTGAGCTCGGGCAGGAAGTTGGCCTTCCCGTAGACGTGCAGGCCCGAGCGCAGCCCCCCGCCGAAAACCGTGTTGGCTTCGGCGTTAGGGCATCCGCTGCACCATGGCGCCGACGACCGGGGCGACATCCAGGTAGGGCTGCCAGCGTGCCTCCCCCTCCGCGGGGTCCCCGATCCAGATGCCCGCGACGACGCACATCGGTTCGCCGTGCCGTTCGGAAGGCAGGTAGGACGCCGCCGGGCACAGGTGGAACCCGAGAAACGCGCTGAACTCCTTAGGGGCGCTCGCCAGGTGTTCCCGGTAGAATTCCGCCACCGTCCGGGAATCATCGATGGAGTAGAAGATCACGCCCGCGTGCACCATGTCGACCGGATGCAGCCGGTATTCAAACGATGTGACGACCCCGAAGTTGCCGCCGCCGCCCCGCGGGGCCCAGAACAGGTCCTCGTTCTCGATCGCACTGGCCGTGTGCACGGTCCCGTCGGCGATCACGACCTCCGCCGAGAGCAGATTGTCGCAACTCAAACCGTATTTGCGGGCGAGGTAGCCGATCCCGCCGCTCAGGGTCGGCCCGGCGATTCCCTCCGCGCCGTCGAGGCCCCCGGTGGTGGCCATGCCGAATGCATGAGTGGCGTGGTTGAAGCCCGCCCAGCGGGCGCCGCCCTCCGCGCGCGCCCGAGCGGTCACGGGGTTCACTCGTACCCGGTCGTAGTCGGCGAAATCGATGACGATCCCGCCGTCACAGGTGCCGAAGCCCGATGCGCTGTGGCCGCCACCGCGAATAGCGAGATCGACACCGAATTCCTGCGCAATCCTGACGGCGCCGACGACGTCGTCGACACCGGAGACGCGCACAGTGGCCGCGGGCCTCTTGTCGACCAGGTTGTTGTAGACGAGGCGGGCGATCTGGTAGTCCCTGTCCACAGGGGTGATCACCCGCCCCTGCAGGCGAGTCATCAACTGAGGAATCAAGCTATCGGGCACGACGGCCTCCTATGCGAATTCCCCACCAAAGTAACGCCGCCCCGCGGTGGCTGTCAACGAGACGCGGCTCACGGCGGGCCCTACTGACGGCCCTGAACGGGGACTACATTGGGTGCCGTCGGCCTCGGTCGAGGCCGGCATCCGTTGTCGCCGCCCTGGAGGACCCCATGAACGAGTCGAACTCGAGCCGCGCACCCTGGTCGGGGTGCACGAGACGATCAAAATGACCGCGATGAGCGAGTTCATGGGGCGGGCCTTCGGCACCGCGGCCGCCGAACTGGGCA
Source organism: Cryobacterium sp. TmT2-59 (assembly GCF_004403545.1). Taxonomy (NCBI): domain Bacteria; kingdom Bacillati; phylum Actinomycetota; class Actinomycetes; order Micrococcales; family Microbacteriaceae; genus Cryobacterium; species Cryobacterium sp. TmT2-59. Next base: position 45,376 of record NZ_SOGM01000099.1, read on the forward strand.
AGCAGGGCGCCTTCCCGGCCGGTCCGCCGATCTCGATGTACCACGGCATGCCCACCGACACCGTGGACGTGACGGCGGGTTTCCCCGTGGCCCACCCGGTCACGCCGACACCCCTGGTGGTCGTCGAGACGCTGCCGGGTGGCCCGGCCATCGAGGCCATCCACACCGGCTCCTATGACACCCTCACCCAGACCTATGGCGAACTCAGCACGTGGCTCCTGGAGCAGAAGCTGGACCTGGCCCCGGACATGTGGGAGGAATGCCTGGTCGGCCCCGACACCGAGCCGGACCCCGCCAAGTGGCAGACCCGGATCGTGTTCCCGCTGCGCTGATCCCGGATGTCGCGTCCGAGTGCTTCTGCTTTCGGTGCTTTCGCCTAACGGATGCTTTCGCCTAGCGGATGCCCAGCTGGCGGACCAGCCCCGGCAGGTCCTCCGCCAGGGCGTCCCAGACGAGCTCGTAGTCGACGTCGGGGGCGGCCGCGAGGTAGTCGGCGAGGAACCGCAGCTTCTCCCAGGCCACCAGCGGATACCGATCGCGGTACGCCGTGGGCAGTGCCTGGACGGCCGTCTGAACGTCGATCACGATGGCTCGCCCCTCGAGCCGACGGGCCAGGTCGGCCGGGCCGGCCGGACGGGCCGGGTGGACGAACGACTCGCGGCCGCGACGCGTGATGAGCTCTGCGCGACGCACGAGATCACGGATGTCGGCCAGCAGGGCATCCGTTCGGTCGAAGTCGCCACCCATCATGCGTCAATCATGGCGCAGGATCCGGCGTATTCGGCGACCAGCCGTCGAGGAACTCGAGCACGTCCTGCATCAGGCGAGGTTCACTGGTCACGACCATGTGCCCCTGGCCGGGGTACACGATCGCACGGCCGTTCGGGATCAGCGCCGCCGTCTGCCGGAACAGCTCGACCGGGTAACCGCCGTCCCGGTCGCCGCCGACCACCAGGGTGGGCGCATCGATCTCGCTGAGCCGGTCGCGCAGGTTGAAGCCGTCTTCGGCGTGAATGATGGCCATCATGTCGGGCGTCGCCTTGCCCAGCATGGCCGGGCCCAGGAGCCATCCCATTCCGCCGGACAGCCACCGGGTGAACGCCGAGGTGCCGAGGGTGCGGAACATCTCGAGCCCGGCCCGGCGCGGGCGGCCCGCCGCCACCTCCTCCGCGACACGCGACTGCACCTCCTTGCCCACCGGCCCCAGCTTGTAGGCCGCGGAGACCACGATCAGTCGCTGCACCACGTCCGGGTGGTCGGCGGCCAGCTGCAGGGCGATGCTCCCGCCGGTCGAGATCCCCATCACATCGACCGGCCCCGGAAACTCCAGGCGCAGGGCGTCGGCGTAGTCCCGGGCGATTTCCTTCATCGTGGAGTTCGGGTCGAGGCCGGGGCGCGAGGTCAGCCGCAGGATTCGGTGGTTGGCCGCGAGCGGCATCAGCGTCTGGGAGACGAACATCCGCTCGAAGCCGACCGTCGGTTCATTGTTCTGGCCGGATCCAGGCAACACGACCAGAGGCGTGCCGGTGCCGAACCTCAGGTAGGGCATCCCGCCGAGCAGGGTGCCCGTTCGACGGGCTATGGCGCGCGCATCCGTGCTTATTTTCGTGCCTGTCGTGGCTGTCCTGGGGGGCATCGAAGCGACCCTTCCGTTGATAGTGCGTCGGTGGTTGATAGTGCGTCAGTGAACGTGACGGATGCCGTCGGCCGGCTCCGCGGCAACCGCTGGTGAGCGTACCCGCGCCCCGTGCCCCCCGGAAGAGTCACCCGCGCCCCGGGTGGAGGCCGACCAGGCCCAGCCACTCCAGGATCGGGTCCGGGTCGGCCGTGGCCGCGCGGAACCCGACGTAGCCGTCGGGGCGCACGATCAGCACGCCGGTTCCGGGGCGGTCGGTCAGGCGGTGCAGGTGGATGCGGGCATCCGTCGGCCCCCCGCCCTGCGGCGCCAGGCCCGGATCGGCCGCACCGGCCTGCAGCAGGATGTGCACTCCGGGGCGCGCGAGGAGGGCGTGCAGCCGCACCCGCTCCCCCGCGCAGGTGACCTCGGTGTCGGCGACCCGCGACCCGGGGCGCGGGCCCCGCCCTGAACGCGGAAGCTGCTGGTTTTTCGCCGGCACTGCCGCATCGACCGAGAGCGGGCTGCCCCGGTAGTTCATCCGGAACTGGGACGGCGTGCGTCGCGCGCAGCACGAGCTGGTCGGCCGGGCGCCGCTCCCGCTCGTAGGAGTTCAGCAGCACCGGGCTCGGGCGGACCTGGCCGGCGGCGAAGGCCAGCTTCCAGCCGAGGTTGAGGGCGTCCTGGATGCCCGTGTTCATGCCCTGCCCGCCCGCCGGGGAGTGCAGGTGGGCGACGTCCCCGGCGAGGAAGAACGGCCCCCGCCGGAAATGCGTGGCCAGCCGGTGCTGCAGCCGCACCTGGGCCGACCACGCGACATCCGTGATCGTGGCGGGCAGGCCGGCCTCGTCGACCAGGGCCTGCAGCTCGGCCCGCGGGACTGCGGGTCCGGGCTGCCCGAACGGCAGCGGGGCGGGGCCGGCGGGGCGGGTGGCGAGCATGCGCCAGGGGGCGCGCTCACCGTTCGCGAACAGGAACAGCAGTCCGCGGCGTGCGGCGACGACGTGGGCGCTGCCCGGGTCGAGGGTGTCGGCGGCAGCCCCGTCACCGTCGGACCGGGACTGCAGGCCCAGGTCGGCGAGCACCACCTCCTGGGCATAGTCGCCGCCGCGCCAGGCGCCGACCCGTCCGCGCACGAGGCTCGCGGCGCCGTCGCAGCCGACGAGGTAGCGGTACGCCGCCGCCTCGATCCCCGATTCCCGGCGGATGAGCGCCAGCCGGTTCTCCAACCGGAAGCCCACCAGTTCCGCGCCGCGCTCGATCCGCACCCCGCGCTCCTCCAGCGCCTGCGCCAGCACGGCCTCGACGTCGGCCTGCCGGATCACCAGCAGGTGCGGGAAGGCGGTTCCCGGCAGGTCGAGCTGCCGGGAAGCCACGGCGACCACCCGGGAGCGCAGGTGCAGCCGAACCTCGGCTGCGGTGTCGCCGCGGGCGAGGAGGGCATCCGTCACCCCCAGCGGCCGCAGCACCTCGAGCGTGCGCGGGTGCATCAGCAGGGCCCGGGACGGCCGGAACAGGTCTTGGCGGCGTTCGATGATGCGCACGCGCGCGCCGTGGTCGTGCGCCTGCAGCGCCAGGGCCAGGCCGGTGGTGCCGGCCCCGACGACCAGCACGTCGACGATCCGGTCAGTCACCGCGGGGCCCAGTCATTGCAGGGCCCGGTCACCGCGGCGGCCCGTCACCGCAGCACCCGGTCACCGCATCGCCGGCACGGGCTGCGCGGGCAGCCATCAGGCTTCGCCGGCCGACCTCGGGGCCGGGGCGCCGGCATCCGTCGCCAGAACGGGATTGGCCAGAAAATCGTCCCGACGGATGCCCGGCAGCACCCGGTAACGGATCGAACCGGGCACGCTGCCCAGCGCCAGCACCCGCCAGAGTGTGCGCGTAGTTCTCCGCGCGTTCCGGGCCGTCCCACTCGTAGATGCCGCGGTAGACGCCGTTCGCGTCGTTGGTCAGCCACAGTTTTGACACGTAACCGGGGAATCCGACCACAGGGGCGTGCTCAGGATGCTCTCGGCGCGGAACAGGGCATGGGCAGAGTCGCTTCGGAGCACGCGCAGCCGGAACGCGACGATCAGCACCGTTGGGTGGAGGGTCGGCCCGCGATCGACGATCGTCTCGCGGTAGACGACTGCCTCGCTGCCGTCGGTGAAGGGCAGCCGGCGCCCCACCCTCTGCCGGGGCAGGTGCACGCGGCGCCGAGCCAGCAGCATCCCTGTGGCGGCGACGCTGCGGCCGACATATCTCACGGTCTGCCACGGCTCGGCCGGTGGTTTCGGCAGGCGATCGGGGTTCATAGGTGCCTCCTGGCTTCATAGGCGATAGGAAACGCGGGTGGAATTGCGGGGCTTTCCGGGGATTCGAGCCCGTTCGGTGCCAGCATAAGGAGGCGGTCTGCACCTGGGAAGACCCTCCCCCGGCCCGATAGGGCGTGACGAATGGGCGGCGGCATCCGTCTTACTAGAGTGACTTGTTCGCAGAATGAAACACCTGACCTCGCTTCCCCGAACGGACGGACCCCATGACGACCACCGACCTCCACAACGACGCCCCGACCGAATCGGCGACCGACAGCCGGCTCGCCGCGGTCATCTACAACCCGGTGAAGGTGAACCTCGACGACCTCAAGGCCGCCGTCGCGGCCGAGCAGACCGCCGCGGGCTGGCCGGAGACGCTGTGGTTCGAGACGTCGGAGGAGGACCCGGGGCAGGGCCCGGCCCGGAAGGCGATCGAGGCGAGGGCATCCGTCATCATCGTGGCGGGCGGCGACGGCACCGTGCGCGCCGTCGCGGAAGAGGTGGCCGGCACGGAGTGCGCGCTGGCCCTGCTGCCGTCGGGCACCGGCAACCTGCTCGCCCGCAACCTGAAGCTGACCCTCGACGACGCCGCGCACTCGCTGCACACCGCCTTCACCGGCAAGGACAAGGCGATCGACGTCTGCCGGATCAAGATCGAGCGGGCGGACCGGTCGGTCGACAAGCACGTCTACCTGGTGATGGCCGGGCTCGGCCTGGACGCCAAAATGCTCGCCAACACCGACGACGGCCTCAAGGCGAAGGCCGGCTGGCTGGCCTACGTGAAGGCCCTGGTCGCCGTCGGCAAGGACGACAGCGAGCTGAATTTCCGGTATCGCCTCGACGGCAAGCCCGAGCAGTCGTTGCGCGCGCACACGGTCATGATCGGCAACTGCGGGTCGCTGCCGGCCAGCATCGAACTCATCCCCGACGCGGCCCTCGACGACGGGGCCTTCGACGTGGTCGTGATGAAGCCCAAGGGCCTCGGCGGCTGGATCCAGATCCTCTCTAAGGTGCTCTGGGAGAACGGCGTACTCAGCCGCACCGCGCTCGGGCGCAAGCTGCGCACCGGCGACGTCGACGCGCTCAACTACGCCACCGGCAAGGAGCTCATCCTGCGTCTGCACCGCCCGGAAGAGATCGAACTCGACGGCGACGGGTACGGCACCGCCGTCGCGCTCAAGACCTGGGTGGAGCCCGGCAGCCTCACCGTGCGAGTGCCGAGCGACGCCGAGTAGGCCGCGGCGCGGCATCCGTCGCCCGTCTGTTCTGCTCGAACGCGCCAGGTGCGCCGCTCTGCGCGTGGCGTACTGCCAGCGAAACGGCGCAGCACGCGCGCGCCGCGGAAACAGCTGTCACCGCGGCGTGCGCAGGCCGAGCCGCACCAGGGCGATGCGCACCACCAGGAACCAGGCCGGCATCAGCAGGCCGTAGCCCAGATAGAACGAGGGAACCACCTGCCGCAGCGCCTCACCGGCGACGCCGAAGACCCCGGCGGCCACTCCCAGCCAGCCGATCCAGCGCGGCAGAGCGCTGTGCAGCATCGCCAGCGAGATGAGCAGGATGCCCGCCGCGGACAGCACACCGACGATGGCCGGGGTGTTGTTCTCTCCCAGGATCGCCTCCGCTGCCGTGGCGAAGCGCGCACGCTCGGTGTCTGAGGTTGCCTCCGAATGGCGGCCGCTCAGGTAGACCAGGGTGAGCGAGCCCCGGCTGGTGACGGGGATGGCCAGGAACGACGCCCAGGACAGGCCGCCGACCACCGCGCCGATCAGAGCCAGGCTACGATTTGTCGGCGCCAGCGCCACGAACAGGGCCACGAAGCTGAGCACCGCCAGCATGTTCGGCAGCAGCCAGAGCACCTGCTCGGCCACGTAGACCGACTTGTTCGTCGCGATGAACTCGAGCGTTTCCGCGCCGCCGTCGACCGGTGGCGGCGACACGGTGTCCAGTGTGATGGCCGCGATCAGCAACAGGATGAAGCCGACGGATGCGCCGCCCGCCACCAGATACAGGGTGCGCCACGAGTTGATGCCCTCGGCCGCCCGGGCGGAGTCGCCCACGGGCCTCACGTTGCGCTCGGTCATGCGGCACCCGCGTCACGTTCGGCACGTGCGTCACGTGCGTCACGTGCGTCACGTGCGTCACGTGCGTCACGTGCGTCACGTGCGTCACGTGCGTCACGTGCGTCACGTGCGTCACGTGCGTCACCGACGATTCGTTGCATCCCGCCAACTTCCCTGCGCTCGATGGTGCCCGCGGCCGGCGTCGGCCGGCCCGGCACTGCTCGTGACAGTGTGCGCGCGGGAGCGCCCGGGGTCAACGGGTCAGGCTGCAGGCTCGAGGATTCCCCGTCCCGGCCGTCGAACTCGCCTGAGGGGTCCCAAATCGACCTTCCGGAGGCCCGGGAAGGTCGATTTGGGACCCCTCAGCGGCTGGCGGGCGAACCGCCGGGCAGGGTGGCGGACTTGGCGACCGAGCCGATCAGTCCGGTCACGGCAGCGTTGAAGGCGGTCGCGCTGAAATCGCCCTGCAACATGAGCCAGCCCGGTTTCGGTGCACCCTGCTCGTAGAGCACGACGAGCTCCCTGGCCCAGTCGCGCTCGACGCCCCAGAGCACCGCGAAGGGGAGCAACTTCTCAGAGAGCCTAACCAGTTCGACGGTGTCGGGTGCGCCGGCGGCATCCGTCTTCACAGCCGGCGGCGCGTCGTCGGCGCTCTGCACCAGGCGCACGCGGTCTGCCTGGGCGAGCCCGAGGAAGATCTTCAGACCCTTGAGATGGTCGCGCTGTTCGGCACCCGCCTCGGTGAGCTGCGGCGTGGCCGCGGCGAAACGGTTGGCGAGGTAGATGCAGATCGCGGCGATGCCGACGAACGGAACCACCTTGCCGAGCTGGCCGGATCCCGCGCTCTGCACCACCGCACCGAAGATGACCAGGGTCGGCAGCAGCACGGCGGCCATCACGATGACGATCAGCTTGCCGCCGCGGCCGACCATCAGAGCCCGCCAGCCGCGGGCCGTAACCAGGTCCCTCGCCGCCCTGGGGCAGGAGCGCAGCTGGGCCGCCAGCGCCCGGTCGGTAACCCCGAGTTCGCGCACGCCGCCGACCGCCAGTCCGGGGAACAGCGCCTCGAGCAGCTGGCGTTCCAGGGTGTGCACGCCGTTCACGGTCAGCAGCTGCAGCGTGTAGGCGCCTCCGCCGGCACTGACCGGGAAGGCGAGGATGCGCACCTTGCCGCGCACCGCCAGGCTCACCAGCTGCGCGGCGACGGCCGTCGTCGGCCGATTCACGAGGTCGGCCGCCTCCAGCAGGTTGTAGCCCGTCGGCACCTCGTACCGGGCGATCACGGCGCCCCGGCCCGCGGCGCCGCGCTGTCCGAAGCGGCGACGGAGGTAGGCGGCCGCGACGCCGAGGAGGCTGACGGCCGACAGGATGATGATCAGGGACGTCTCGGCGTCTGCGGTCGGTTGCATGGTGCAGCTCCAATGTCTGGCGGCGCCTGAAGCCTCGACGCGGCGAAACGGCGCCGAGACGTGATGCCCCCACAACAGCCGCTCAGTACAGGCTAGTACGGGCGGTCGGGCCGTCGCGGCCCGGCAACTGCTCTGCTGACGCGGCTGAGGGGTCCCAAATCGACCTTCCGGAGCCCCGGGAAGGTCGATTTGGGACCCCTCAGGGTGGAGCTAGCGGCCGCCGCCACCGCCTCCGCCGCCACCGCCGCCGGAATGCCCGCCTCGGCGAGCTCGAGGTAAACCTTGATGCCCTTGAGGTAGTCGCGCGGTCCGGTGCCAGCCAGCCGGCCGCGATGACGCAGAACGCGGCGATGAAGACTCACGGCACCACTTCGCCGTACTGCGGGGAGCCGTTGATCAGCGCCATCCCGATCAGGATGACCAGAGCGGGGACCAGCACGACGGACATGCCGATGCCGATCCAGTGGCCGCCGCGGCCGGCTGCCTTGGCCCGCCAACCGCGGGCGATGACCGACAGCTTCGCGGCGTGGAGGAACCCGCTCAGCTTGGTCGCGAGCGTGCTGTTGACGGCCCCGATCTCCCGCGTCACGCCGATCGCCCCGTGCGGGAACAGGGCTGTCAGCAGCTGGCTTTCCTGGGCGTCCACACCCTCACGGGTGAGCAGTTGCAGCGTGTAGTCCCCGCCGCCCCTCGTGACCGGGTAGTCGAGGATGCGCACCTTGCCGCGCACCGCGAGGCTCACGAGTTGCGCGGCGATGGCCGTCTTCTGCCGATTCACGAGGTCGGCCGCCTCCAGCAGGTTGTAGCCCTTGGGCACGCTGTACTGGGCGATGATGGCGCCCCGCCCGCGCGCATCGCGCACCGCGAGCCGGCGATAGCCCCAGGCCGCACCGACGCCGAGGATGCTGACGCCCAGCACGAGGAACGCCAGCACCGTCGCGGGGTCCACCCCGCTGTCGGAATAGCCGCCGTCGGAGTACCCGTCACCGCTGTAGCCGGCCGAGGCCGGCACCTGCAGGAACGTGCCGGGCTGGAACCCGATAGCGACGGTGACGTTCTCGCGCGGACCGAGGGTGCGCTCGGACGAGGCGAACAGCTGGCCGGTGGTGCCGGGCACCGCGGCATCCGGTGTCTGGGTGATCTCGCACCGCGTGGTGTCCGCCTGAACCCCGGAGTAGCAGGCGTAATTGCCGGTGAGGAACTCGGCGATGCCGGGGTCGACGTGCACGCGCGCGGTGACGGAGCCGAAGGGCTGGTCGAACCCGGTGCCGTTGGTGTCCCAGTAGAGTTCGTCGTTCTTGGTGTCGGCGAATGCGCGCACCACGTTCTGCTGCGTGTAGGTGATCGTGTAGGTCTGCGAGCCGCGCACGAACTCGTCGGTGCCGAGCGGCACCTCGGTGATGCTGCCGCGGTCGAGGGCCTCGAAGTTCACGGGCGCACCGGTGGCGTCGGTGACGGATTCGACGGTGGTGTGCAAAGGCACCCCGTTGTAGTCGTTTGGGAGGAGCCGCACCATTCCGCGGTTCTGGTCGAAGTTCGGGAACTTCGCCACGAAGGTTTCCACGGTGCGCAGGGTGGAGTGCCCGGCGTCGTCACGGGAGAGGTAGTAGTCGGCGTCGAAGGAGGTGAACGTGAAGTCGCTGGTGTCCGCGGAGGCGGCCAGCGGCATCCCGAGTGCCAGCGCGGTGGCGACGGCGAGCGCGGCGACTACCCGAACAAATCGCCGCCCGCGTCGCCGCAACGGATGTCTGGTCGGTGCGTTCCCGTGCATGCTGCGGCTCCCCCTGGTTCAACCGGAGCCGGGAGCCTCGCCGCGGCGAAACCGCGCCGAGGCGTGCCGCCCCCGCAACATCCGTTGTCAGAAGGCTAGCGGAGGGTTCCCCCGTTTCCCGCGGTCCGGCCGCAACGCCGCCGCGTCCCGCGCCTTGCACGTTTCCCGCGGTCCGGCCGCAACGCCCCCCACGCAGCGCGCCGAGCCGTGAGTCTGGCCCCATTTGTCGGTGAAAACAGGGGCGCAACTCACGGCTCGGCGAGGTGGTGCGGACGTGTCGGGGTCAGGTCCGGGGGTCAGAGCATCAGTACCAGTTGACGGCCTGCGAGTGCGCCCAGGCGGCGCACGGCGTGCCGTAGGAGGAGGCCTTGATGTACTGCAGGCCCCAGGCGATCTGCGTGGTCGCGTTGGTGGCCCAGTCGGTTCCGGCCGAGGCCATCTTGCTGCCGGGCAGCGCCTGCGGGATGCCGGTGGCACCGCCGTTGGAGTTGACGGCGTCGTACTTCCACTCGGATTCCTTCTGCCACAACTGGCTCAGGCAGGAGAACTGGTCACTGCCCCAGCCGTACTGGCTCAAGGCCATGGCCTGGGCGGTGGCCTTCGCGCCGGCGGGGGTGTTGCCCGCCGCGAGCGACGTGACCCGGTTGGCTTCGGCTGCCGCGGCCGCGGCGACCGCGGCTGCGGCGGCGGCTCGGTCGGCCTCGGCGGCCGCAGCGGCCAGCGCCGTGGTCTCCGTCTTGGTCTTGCTGGTCAGGGACGAGATCTCGTCGAGAGGCAGAACCTCGTAGCCGGCCAGGGAGCTGGTCACCTGGGTGAGGGCGGAGGCATCCGCTTTGCCCTGCGTCGCGGAAAGGACTTGGTTGGCCTGGTCCAGGGCGACGGATGCGTTGTGCTGCGTGTGCGCCTTGGCTATGCCGTGATAGGCGTCGAGCTGTTCGGGGTGCACGCCGGTGCTCTCGGCCAGCGCGGCCGTGGCGGACACGCGGTCCTGGGCGGCGACCGCGGACTGAGTCGCGAACGTGCCGCCGACGACGAGCCCGGCGATGGCCAGCGCACTGCCGGCGAGGATCGCGATGCGGTGCGGCTTCTTGAGCGTGTGGCGGGCGCCGGTGTTGGTGTCGTTGCTGCTGGCCGTGCTGTTGCTGAACTTGTTCTGTGCTGCGAAGCGGATGATTTTTTCTTCGGGTGTTTCTGGCATGTTTGTGCGAATAACCTTCGGGTGACGCAAGCGCGAGCGCTGGTGAGCGCCGGCTCACTGAGCGTCGGGCCTGCGCTCTCGGGGTGCGGCGCAGACGAAGCGTCAAGCATGCCTCAGGTTTCTGAACGAACCCTCACTTATAGCTCGGAAAGTCATGTGTGCCAGGGGCTTGACACCGGCCTGGGCAGTCTATTCGCCGCAGGAGCTGCCCGGGGATGCGGTGGCGAACACCTGATGAGAAGGAAGATTTTCTCGGCGAGCAGGTGCCGCAGCGCTGCGAGGTCGGGCATCCGGTTCTGCTGGGATGTGCACCCCTCAAAGTCGTCGGTTCCCAGGTATTTCAGGGACTCGCCCACTCTTCGCGCCATTCCGACGCCCGCTGGCGGGTGTTGCGCCGGGACCGGGTAGGCGTCAGGCTGGGCGACAATGTGACGGGGCGGCCGAGCTGAGCTGAGCCGAACCGGGCCACTGCCACTGCCACCCACGACGAGGGAGCCCCGATGATCCAGACCGTGCAATCCGCCGACGGAACCAGCATCGCCTACGAGAAGAGTGGATCCGGCCCCGCGCTGATCCTGGTCGGCGGCGCGTTCAACACCCGACAGTCCCCCGGGCCGCTCGTGCCACCGCTCGCCGAGCACTTCACCGTCTACACCTACGACCGCCGCGGCCGCGGGTACAGCACCGACGTGGCGCCGTATGCCACCGATCGCGAGGTCGAGGATCTCGCCGCCCTGATCGACGCGGCCGGCGGGACCGCGATGCTGTACGGGCACTCGTCGGGTGCCATCCTGGGGCTGCTCGCGGCGGCGAGCGGCCTTCCGATCACTCGCCTCGCCGCATACGAGCCGCCCTTCACCGCGGAGGAGCGCGGGTCGGGGCCCCTCGATGGCTGGGGAGCAAGCGTGCAAGCCGCCTTGGATGACGGCGACCGCGCCCGGGCCGCCCAGCTCTTCATGCTGGGCACGGGTGCCGATCCGGCGATGGTCGCGGGGATGTCCGAGTCGCCCTGGTGGCCGGGCCTGCTGGCCATTGCGCACACCCTCCCATACGATCTGGCCCTGACCGGTGATGGCCTGGTTCCCGCCGGCCGCTTGGCGAGGATCCCCGTTCCCGTCCTCGTCGTCGTCGGGGGCGACAGCCCGCCGTGGGCCGCCGCAGCCGCCGGGGCGGTGGCGCGCGCGGTGCCCGGCGCCACCCAGGTCACCCTCGACGGGCAGACCCACAACGTGGATGCCGCCGCGCTGGCCCCGGTGCTGATCGACTTCTTCGGGTAGCCAGCGCCGCGTCTGCACCGCCCGATGCGATGCGCGGGGGCTGCGCCGCTACGCGGGTGGCGTGCCACGCGCGCAGCGGCGCAGCTACCGCGCGACGGCTACCGGCGCTCGAATCAGGCGTGCACGGGCGCGGCTTCCGGCAGGCCTACTCCCCCGCGGCCGCCGGGCGGCGGGTGAAGAAGGCCGCGGGGATCGCGAACAGCGAGATCACCGCTCCATAGAGGAACGCGGCCTGGATGCCCGCGGCGGTGGCGGCGACATCCGTGGCCCCGGTGGCCAGCCGCGACGCGGCGACGGATGCCATCACCGTCACGAACAGCGCCGTGCCGACCGCACCGGCGAGCTGCTGCACGGTGCCCACGACCGCGCTGCCGTGCGAATACAGCGACGGCTTCACGGCGGCGAGGCTCGCGGTGAACAGCGGGGTGAAGAGCAGGGCGAGTCCGAAGCTGAGGGTGACGTGGGCGGCGAGCACGAGCCAGGGCGAGCTGTTCGCGTTCAGCAGCGTCATGCCCCAGAACACGGCGCTGACGATGCTGGAGCCGGTGATCAGCAGCCGGGTAGGCCCGGACCGGTCGTAGAGGCGCCCGACGAACGGGGCGAGCAGCCCCATCAGGAGACCGCCCGGCAGCAGGAGCAGGCCCGCCTGCAGGGCGCTGAGGCCGAGCACGGTCTGCGTGTAGATGGGCAGCAGGATGATGGTGCCGAACAGGGCCATCATGCTGATCGCCATCGTCACGATGCCGAACGTGAACGTGCGCGAACGGAAGGTGCGCAGGTCGAGGAGGGCGGCATCCGTGCGCTGGAGTACCAGCTGGCGCAGGATGAACAGGGTGAGTGCGAGGGCGCCGCCCAGGATTGGCAGCCAGCCCTCGACCGACGCGATGCCGCCGGATGCGGTGCCCAGGTTGCTGAGGCCGTAGACGAGCCCGCCGAAGCCGAGCGCGGACAGCAGCACCGAGACCACGTCGATCGGCATCGTGCGCGGGGTGGTGACGTTCTTCATCAGGATGCCGCCCACGAACAGCGCGGTGAGGGCGATCGGCAGCACGAGGATGAACATCCAGCGCCAGTCGAGCACGCTGAGGATGGCGCCCGAGATGGTGGGGCCGATGGCCGGGGCGACCGAGATGACGATGGAGATGTTGCCCATCATGCGGCCGAGGTGGGCGGGCGCGACGAGGGTCATCACCGTGGTCAGCAGCAGCGGGAACATGATCGCCGTGCCGGTGGCCTGCACGACCCGGGCGGCCAGCAGCACCTCGAAGCCGGGCGCGACCGCGGCGATCAGGGTGCCCGTACTGAACAGCGTCATGGCCGCGATGAACACCGGCCGCGTGTTGAAGCGCTGCAGCAGGAACCCGGTGATCGGGATCACCACGGCCATCGTGAGCATGAACGCGCTGGTCAGCCACTGCGCGGCGCTGGCCGTGATCCGCAGGTCGCTCATCAGGCGCGGCAGGGCCACGCCCATGATGGTCTCGTTCAGGATCACGACGAAGGTCGAGATCAGCAGCAGGGTGATGACGAGCCGGTTACGGATGTCGGTGGCCGCGTCGGCGGCGGATGCGTCGGCCGGGTGCGCGGCGGCATCCGTGCTCGTGGTGTCGATGTTGGTGCTGGCGTTGTTGTGGCTGGCGGCGGTGGCGGTTTCAGCCATGCGAAGGTCCCGTCGGGGTCGTGCGGTCAAAACGACGTGCGGTCCAGAGGTGGTGAGGCGGTCGCTCCGGGCCGGAGCGTGGTTCATAGAGGGGGAACCCTGGCGGAGCGGGATTCATTCCGCGCCGCGTCGCGCCGGTTTTCGGGAGCCCCGGCCCGCATTCTGGGGAGCGGTCTCGGCGAGTGTCGCCGTTTGCGCCGAGAGTCGCCAACCCAGCGGCGATTCTCGGCAGAAACGGCGACTCTCGGGCGTCGGCACGGTCGCTACGCCCGGTCGGCGATCGCCCTACCCGATCCCCAGCTGAGCCAGCAGCCGCGAAAAGTCCGTGACTAGGGCATTCCAGACGATCTGATAGTCGGTGTTCGCGTAGTCGTGCGTGACGAACCGGCGAGCAGCGCATCCGTTAGGTCGAATTCGCGAGTCATCCCGTGGCCCGAGTACCTCACAGCGGAACGGCCTCGGCGACCGCCCGGTCCCGAATGGCGCCTTCGGCCCGGTCGCTCATCACATATGTGCACGCCGAGGAGACTCTCGAGGTCGAGGACGAGTCCGGCCGCATCGAGGAGGGACGCCGCGGGGTCGAAGGTGACGAGGAGATCGATGTCGCTGCGGACGGCTTCCGTGTCCCGGGCGATGCTGCCGAAGACCCGCACGTTGCCGGCGCGGCGACGGCCGGCGAGTTCGAGCACGCTGTCGCGGTTGCGACGCAATACAGCCGCCGGCCGTTCGGCGGTGGCGGCCAGGATGCGGGAGAGGGTCCCGGGCCGAGGTTGCACGCGACCGGCCTCGTAGGCGGAGAGATTCGGCTGCGGCACTCCGGCGCGCGCGGCCAGCTGGCTCTGCGAGAGTCCGGCCCGGGCGCGCGCCTCGAGAATGCGGCTTGACGTGCTCATGCCGGAACTTTAGCTCCGGGCTATAAGGGGGGCGCTCGACGCCGCGCCCATGCATAACTCCTGCAAATCGGTGAGTGTTCCCGCACGTTCAGCGTGATTTCGCGGGTGAGGAAACTGGAGGTGCAGAATCTGCAGGAATTATGCACGACTCGCGCAGGTCACCGCACCGGCGTTCGCGCTTCACCGGACTGGTGTTGAAGTACGACTGCTCGAGCAGGTGCAGAACCCGTACGTGCGCTAGTCGACGCGCAGGTCGTCCAACAGATCCGCGAGCACCGACTCTTCCTCCACCCGCAGCCGCAGTTCTTCCATCGCCCCGGAGAGCCCTCCGTCCCAGGGGGTGTCGCCAACGGCACCCGAGAACACCGATGTGGAGAGACTCGACGCGCACGCGCTGCGGTAGTCGGTCTCGCCGAAGCGCCACGGCGTCCACGGCACGCTGCGAGCAACCGTGCGCGCGATCGAAAGTCCGCCGGCGTCGAAATCTCCGTGGTAGCGCAGGCGGGCGCCGCCGTCGACGAGCTGGGTGAGCAGACGGATGACTGCAGCTCCCGGCTGTCCATTGACGCAGACGAGAGGGACAGCGCCAGCGCTTGCGCCGAACCGGTCGGCAGCCGCAGCGATGACCGCCGGGTTCTCACAGACCGACATGAGCAACGGTGCGCGGCCGATGTCGTCCACCGCCAATTGCCGGTAGGTGAGCACCGCCGGCTGACCTGCCTCACCGAGCGCCGCGAGGGCGCGGGCCGTCGGCGAGGTCAGGCCGCCCGGCAACCCGAGGGCCAGCACGGTCGAGGACAATTCGTCCACGACAACCCCACAGGACTGCCAGGCGTCCCGCCTCCACCGAGAGCCGGTCCCCGGCGACTGGCCGGTCGCTGCCGCCGCAAGCCCGACGGCGAGCGGTCCGAGCGGGGTCTTCGGGTCGAGGGCATGCGCATCGCCGAACAAGCGAGCCGCGAGAACGCCGAGCGGCACCCCCTCCACCGGCAAGGCCCGCGCGAGCACGCCGAGCTGAAGCGACATCTCGTGGGCTGCCGCGGCGGATGCCGTCGCTCGCCGCAACGCTCCCGACCTGTTCACGTTCTCCACCCACCCGGAGAGCTGGGGCCGATCGTTGGCGATCAGACGCAACGCGTCAGAGACCTCATGCCAACTCTCCCGCTCCGCCCGACGCACGTCCGGGCCCACGATGGGGCCTACGAGCGCAACGACCGCGGATGCCAGCCCAGCGGGCCACGCATCGCGCCGCAGCATCACGTCAAGCTGGTCAAGCGACACGGACGCCGACGAGCCCGACCGGACAGGTCGTCCGATGAGGCGGCCAGCCGCCATTCGTTCTGCCGTGCTCGCGCCCTGCTTCGTCACGGTTCCCTCGAGCGTGCCCTTCTGCTCCAACCGGGCACGCATCCGTTCCAACAGCCAGGCCGTCTCCGGCGAGCCGAGCAGGCGCCTGATCCTGTCTGTTCCTTCGGCAGACGGGCTCACCACAGCCCCCCGTCGGCAGCTGCAGCATCGACCGCGACCGCATCGACGACAGCCGTGCGCCGGCGACCGTCCCACCTCCACCGTTGGACATGAACCGCGTCGCTGCCGTCGAACCGGGTCAGCTGGGAAATCGCGAGTCCGGGCACTTCCGCGTAGCATCCCCACTCCCGTTCGCTCGTCATCACCACGTCGAGGTCGAACTCCGCCAACAGCCCCAGGCAACTCGCTCGCGAGTTGTCGTCGACGCCCGCGAAGGCCTCGTCGAGCATGATCAGGCGGGGAGCGTTCGGGTTCGTTGCGGTTCGGTAGTGCGATGAGGCGGCGGCGAAGAGGGGGATGCTCGCCGCGAGCACCCGCTCACCGCCGGAAGCCGGGCCGGTGGCGGACTTCCACGAGCCGCCCTGCTGGCGCTCGACGGTGAATTTGTGCCACCGGCGATAGTCGAGCGCTTCGCCGAGGTGGTCGTACCAGTTCCCGGCCTCGTCGGCGTCGCGAACCTCCCCGATGCGAGCCTGAAGGAACGCGCCCAGCGCCGCCCGGTCCTCCTTGTCCCACACATCGGCGCTGGTCGAAAGCAGCCGACGGGTCGCGATGAGTCCCGTGGGGCCGTCCGAGCGCGGTTTCCACAGCACCCGGAGGATCATGCCGGTTGTGGTGGGCCGTGAACGCAGCTCCTCGTTGAGCTGCACGATCTGCCGGTCGGCATCCCCGATCAGCTCAGACAGCTGCGCCCCGACCTCGGTGACGAGATGCGACTCGATGATGTCGCGCTCTCTCGTGCTGAGCAGGAGCAGGTGCTGCTCGATCTGGCCGCCGAGTTGCTGGGCGAGTTCAACGAGCAGCATCTCCCGGCCGCTGAAGGTGACGACGACTCGCACGCCGTCATCGTTGGGGTAATAGGCCGCCTCATGCCCGTGCCGACCCAGCGACCGCTGCAGATCGGCGAACTCGGTGAACACCTGCGATTGCAGCCGGCTGTACCGCTCGTCGGATGCGTCGAGGTCCGGCATTGCCGCGTCGATGGCGCGGGCGAACTGCACGCCCTTCGTCACCGTCCAGTCCGCTTCGCCGCCGGCGTCCGGTTCGACCACGCCAAGATCGGCCAGGGCGGCGACCTGCACCAGCCCCAGCGTGGTGGTACGCCGCAGCGCCGCGACCGCATCGACCCGAGCGGAATGAGCGCGGTCCTGATCGCCACGGATGCCGCGCAACCGCTCCAGGAGACCCGCCTGGCGCTGCCCCTCGACTCTCTCCGTGTCGACCAGACAGCGCAGTTCGGTGACGATCGCCTTCAAGCGATGTTTTACCTGGGCTACCCGATCGCGGTAGCCCTGCACGTCGGCGCCGAGCCGTCCGCGCAGCGTGGCCAGGTAGCTCCGGCTGCGGGTCAGTTCGGCGGTCGCCGCCTCCCGCTCGTCCGCCGAACGCACCCGTTCTACAAGCGCGGCGGCGAGCCAGGTTTCGGCACGCGCGAGCTGACGAGCCACCTCTGCACGACGCTCCACCTCGCGCCACAGGTCTGCGGCCCGCTTCTCGTACTCGGTCAGGGACGCCCCGAGCCCCCGGATCATGTCGACATCCGTGGGCAGCCGCAGTGATGCGGCATCCGCCGCGAGCTCCGCAGCAGCTTCGTCGCGCGCTCGACCGGCGACAGCGTTCTGTTCTCGCGCCTCCTCGCGTTCGACCGTGCACCGCGCAACGTGATCGGCCGCTCGTGCGGCCGCCCGGTCCGCTGTCTCGAGTGCCGTCGGATGCGGCACCGAGGTCTGCTCCCGCTCGACGACCCGCGCCCGCGCTGCGAGACCCTCGAGGTCAGCCGTGAGGCCACCCTGCCTCGCGGCGATCAGGTCGAGCTCGGAGTGCGCCTCTCTCAGCCGCTGTTCGCGCGCCGCTTCCCGTGCGCTCTCCCCCACATATCGAGCCGACTCAGTCGACCAGGCGCCGCGGGCCGAACCCAAACGATAGCTGCCGGTCAGGCCCACCCAGACCGGAGCCTGGTCACCGTCCACATCGCTGTCGGCCACGGCGATGGCGCGCAGGACCGCCTCGATCGCGTCGACCGTCACCGCAGAGCCTGCCGGCGGCTCGGCGACGAGTACGGATTCAAGGGTGCGAGCGGATGCCGCGCCCTCCGACGGTCGCAGCAGCAGCTGTCCATCGAGGGGCTCGCGCAGCTCCCCACCGGGCATCACCACGGCCGTGAGCAGCCCGCTGCCCTCGAGGGCCGCCTCGAGGCCGGCCCTCGAGGCGGCGTCGAGGTCATCGCGGAAACTGACCGCGCGCCAGAGCGGAATCGAGCCCTCGGGTGCGACGGCGCGGGCCGGTGGAAGGGTCGGCTCCACCACCTGGCCCCGCTCGAGTCCGGCGATCTCGGCGCTCAACACCGTGTACTGGGCCGCGAGGGTCTTCAATTCATGTTGCGCGGCGGCGCGCTGAAGCTGCAGTTCGGACTGCACGCGCAGCGCGTCCACCCGCAGGGCGCCGATGGCGGGGTTCTCAGCCGTGCGGTGGCGCACCCAGTCTGTGAAGGCACCGAACGCGTCATCGGACACGGCGAGCTCGGTCAACCCGGCGAGTACGATCTCGACGTCGGAGATGTAGGAGTCGACGTCGATCTCGACCGCGGCATCCGCGAGCGAACGTACGTCGGTCGCCTCGGCGAGACGGGTCTCGGTTTCGGCCTCGCGTGCGGCCGCAGCCGCCGTGCGCGCCTCCGCCTGCTGCAGCGCGGCGATCAAGGCGACCACCCGCTCGAGCGCGTCGCGCAGGCGAGCGACTCGAGCGGCAGCCGCGGCACGTTCGTGCTTGAGCGCCGCCTCGAGCCCTTCAGCAGGCAGCCCGTCGAGGGCACACTGATCGTGCACGAGTCGCGCGTCCAGGGCCGCGGCCATCGCGGCGGCCCCTGCGTGGCGCAGCCGCGCCTCCGCTGCCGCGACCGCGGTGCGGTCTTCCGCGGCCTCCGCCTCGGAGGTGCCGACTGCCGCATTCGCGTGCTCCAAGCGTTGCTCGGCGGAATCCGCCCTCTCCCCGGCAGTGGCGGCCGCAGCATCCGCCCGCTCGAGGAGGACTTCGCTCTGGGCGTGCTCACTGTCCCGCAACGCCTCTTCCTCGGCATCCAGCGTGCCGCGTTCAGTGCGGAGCTCGGCGCTGGCGGATGCGACGCCGGCCAACGATTCCTGCAGCCGGTCCAGCTCCGCGGTCACCTCGAGGATGGCGCGCCCGTACTTGTCGTGCTCGGACTGTTCGCGGCGCGGACCGGCGGCCTGCCGTTTGAGCATCACCTGCGCGTACCCGCGGTAGTGATGGAGGAAACCCTGCACCGCCTTCTGCGCGGCCGCGAGCTGCTGCACCTCGTCGCGCTCCTCATCGAGCGATCGCAATCCGTCGGCCACCGACTTGATGACATCGTCACTGACCGGGGTCAGGGCGCGAGTCAACGCCTCCGACAGGGCGGCCTCGCTCGGTTTCTTGGACAGCTGCGGAGCGCGGATCTGAAGCAGCAGCTCGATCAGCTCCGCGTAGCGCCGCTCGCCGAGGCCGAACAGTTTCGAGTCCACCGCCTGCCGGTATTCGGCTTTGGTGTCGTAGACGCGCCCAGTGTCGCCCAGGGCCTGGGCGAGGCGCTCGCGACCGAGCGCGAGACGGCTCCTGTCGATCAGGTCGAGCGTCTCCCCCACGCGTTGTTGCGTGACGAAGAACCAGTGCTTGGTGATGCCCCGGCCGCGCGCAGCCTTGAGACCGGCGCCGATCGTGACGAATTGCGGCTCGCCGGCATCGTCGATGCGGCCGAATTCCAACCAGCTGTAGCCGAGCCGCTCGCTGTTCGGGTGCTCGTCGCCGAGGAGCAGGTTCCACTCCATGCGCTTCTGCCGGTCGCCATCGGGTTCAACCCGTTGCGGTGACAGGTCGCCGTCGAGCAGGAACGGCAAAGTCAGAGCCAGCACCTTGGACTTGCCCGCGCCGTTGTTGCCCCGGAGCAACAATCGGCCATCGACGAAGGGGAACTCTTCGTTGTCGTAGTAGAACAGGTCGACCAGGCCGAGGCGCTGCGGCTGCCACCGCGCGCTGGTCGGAACCGGCAGCGAAGAGGTCACGGTCTCCGGGTCGCTTTCACCGGCGCTGAGGGATGGTGCGATGTCGAGGGTCACTGCTTTCGGGCTCCGATTATTGTTGGTGCAGCCAGGGCGAATCGAGCGAGGGCGGGCAGCACGCGGATGACGTCACCGTCACGGGCCACGAGACGAAGAGCGAGGAGCCGGCCGAGAGCCGTCTCGACCAGTTCGGATGCGGCTTCCGCCGCGCCCTTGCGCCAGTACCTGGCGTAGTCGGGGGCAATGGATCGGACATGCACCACAAGGGTGTCGACACGGGACTCCGCCGCCCCGGACTGCGCCAGCAACTCAGCCAGCAGTAGGGTGACGTGGCCCTCGGTGCCCTTCTCAGGCATCCGCACGTCGCTGAAATCGTCATCGAAGTCCACCATGGCGATCCCTTCCTGACGGATCTCTGCGACCAGCCCGGTGCATTCGGTGATGCGGCGGCAGATCAGTGCGCGTTGGCTGCGCAGGTATGCGGTCTCCTCCTCGGTGAGCTCGTCGAGGTAGAGCACGGGATCGTCGAGCAGACGCCGGGTGAGGGTGTGCCGCAGGCGCAGATTGCGCAACTCAGCGGTCGGGGCCGTTCCCCGATCCCGCATGCCCGCGGTGCGTTCGCTGAAAGCCGTGGCGGCGATGGTCGACGGGCCCCGCCGGGTGACCAGTAACTGCGACAGCACCCGTCGAGACACGTCATAAAGCGCATCGCCCGCGTTGCGCACGAATTCCTCTTCATCGCCCGCGACCCGGGCGAGCACGCCCCACTCCAGGAGCAGCTGCACAGCGGCGACGAGGTCGCTGCGCTCCTCCCTGGTGCCCAGCTCGAACGCGAAACCCGCGGCGACGAGTTCGGGGGCGGCTGCGATGACCATCACCTGTTCCGCCAGGCGCCCGAGCGCGATCTGGGTGTCACTGCGTTCGAGAACGGACAAGCTGAGCATGAGGAGCACATACCTGCGGCGCGAGAACGGCATGCCGCCACGGCGGGCAGCGAACGGATGCGTCGCGTCCTCCAGCGAGGCCGGCTCGCGTTCGAGCCGCACCACCTCACTGTCGACGTGCAGCGCCCACCCGGTGTTGATCTCGAACCATTCCGTGAGGGTGCTCGCGTGTCGGCGCACGAGACGATACCGGTCCTCGTCGGTGGACCGGATGAGCGGGTGGCGCAGCAGGAGGCGCGCCGCCCTCTGCTGGTCGTCTACGGCCGAAACGCTCATGTCACCTCCGCGAGTGCAGCCGCGGCGTGCGCGCCCCGGGTGCGCTCATCGCGCTCTCCCTCGATGTCCGAAACGGGCTCTCCGGCGGAGGCTAGATCGGCGCCGTCCGCCATGAGGTCAGTGATGCGCACCAGGTGATCGGGTCCGCGGAGGGTGCCTCGCTCCGTCTCGAGCGCGACGAAGCCGGCCTCGGACATCGGTGTCAGTTCGATGCTCATGGTGCCATCGCTGGACGCGGTGTGAATCGGTCCCCCGTCCGGCGGACGGGCCACGAGTGCGTCGCCGAGGAGGGTGAGGAACAGTCCGAAGGCCGTACTGTCCAGCCCGGCGAGCGCGCTTAACTCAACCGTGCCGTCCGTCGCGAGCCTCTGGCGGGCGGCAGCGATCTGTTCGGACTGCTGTCGCACCTGGAGGGCGATCAGGGCCCGGGCAGCCGAGCGGTCGACTACCTGGTTCGGGCGTCCCTTCCGTTCATAGGTGCCGGTCTTTCGCAGTTGCGGGGAGATTTCGATCGGTGGGGCATCCGCCCAGGGAGCGCCGACGAGCGTCGCATCGTCGCTCCAGTGCTGCCAGGTTTCGGAGTCGACGGTCAAATGCCGCGCAGAGTAGAGCCCGAATGCTGCCCGCGCCAGCCGGTGCCGGTGGTCGTCGGTGGGTGCCTCCTGGAACCACTGCGCGAGCCGCAGGTAGTCGGTGGACCGGTCTGAGCGCCCGGAGCGTCGGGCATTGACCGCTCGCACAGCGTCGAGCAGCGCGGGGATCGCGGCGAGGGCCGCCATCCGCAGGAGCTTGGCCTGGCTGTCGCGACCGTTGCCCGAGAGGAACCATGATCGCAGGCCCTCCCAACGATTGGTCCAGACGGCGTAGTGGCGGGCTGCTTCGACCAACGACTGCGCATCGTCGGGGTCGGGGGCTTCGGCGGTCGCGTCCCGGTCGGCAAGGGCCCGGAGGGCACGATCAACATTCTCGCTGCCGGCTCTAACCAGTAGTTTCGCGATTTGCGGTCCGCGCACCGTGAGGTCCTGAATGAATCGTTCAAGGTACTCGACCAGTCGGGACTTGTAGGCAACGAAGGCGGCCTCGTCGGTTTCGGTCAGGTCGATGGTGCGCTGCAGCGACGCCATGAACGCGCTCGCGTTATCGGCGAGTTCGGTGAACCGCATGGTTAGCGCGGCCAGGGTTTGCTGCAGCATGCCCAGGTCGAGGGCATCGGCCTCGATGAGCGTGACGAACTGGTGGAGCGTCACCGCGATGTCTTCGAGGGCGACGCTCTGCAGGGCGCCCCGGCGCCCGAGGGTCTCCTCGAATCGCTCCAGGGCGCGCTCGGCGGCCTCGCCCGCTTGGCTGAGTTGGAAGAGGTGGCGCTTGCGATAGAAGTCCTCGACGTGAACGACTCGCCCGGTGTCGGGCGAGGCCAGGAGATTTCCCCAATCCGCCAGGGAGTCCAGGGCGGCGGTGACTGCTTCGATGGTCAGCGCGTCGCCAGGATCTGCGCCATCCGCCGCGGCGTCTCGCCGAAGCTGGCTGAGCACGTCGTCTGGCCGGAGGTGAACCTGAAAGCGCTCTTTGGCCGTCACGAATGCACCCAACACCCGGCGATAGGCGTCACTGTTCTGCGCGTTCAGGTGGCTGAACACGCTGAAGTCAGGTGCGGTCTGGCCCCGAGCGGACACCTCGCTCACCTCCCCTTCACTCGGCTTTGATCAGAACAACTCACAGTCCGTGACTCGTCACGGTGATGACCCCGAATTCATCATGCAGCATTCCTCTGACATGGGCGGTCACATAACTCTGTAGACCAGAATGGGGTATCGATTTTGGAGGGATCATCACAGACGCATCTTTCAAGCCTATTTCCATCTTTTTGAAATTCAAAAAGACGCTAATACTCTTGCTATGGATCTTTGCGCCCGTCAAGTTATTGAGACAATCTGGTGTGTTTTTCTTCTACGCCGCAGCCTTTTGGCGGCGGTCGTGGTGAGCGGCCAGCGCGGCGGCCGGTTGTAGTCCTCCATTGTGCCAATGAGGGCGACGCCGGTTCTACCAAGATTCGATGTATTCCATCACCGCGGTCCTCGCGGCGAGGTGGTTTTCGAAGTCGCGCTGGTAGTACATTTCCGTCTTCAAGTGAGAGAAAAAACTTTCCGCAACAGCGTTGTCTCAGCACACGCCGATGGCTCCCATCGACTGCGTGACCCCGTTCCCGGCGCACCATTTCTGGAACTCACCCGAGGTGTATTGGGCGGATTCAACCGGTCGTCGCAACACCGGTGCTTGCGGTCAACACTTGAATCCGAGTGTCTTACGAGGGCGTTCGTTCAGGGTCTTGGCGACGCCGTCGAGATCGTCCAGGGCGTAGCGGGTGAAGTCGGTGCCTTTGAGGAAGTACCGGCGC